>NZ_LXHX01000041.1:0-629 GCF_001649495.1 Emticicia sp. MM
CACAAACCAAAACCAGGTGACTTCTTTGGCCTTATCCACAGTGGTGGTGTTGTCGTACCAATCTTGATGACATGTTTCCTTTGTGTATTAGTTTTCTCTATCGAGCGTTTCTTCACAATCAACAAAGCTTCTGGTACAGGTAATATCGATGCTTTCGTTCGTAAAGTACGTTCTTTATTAGATGCTAACAACGTTGCTGATGCAATCAAAGAGTGCGACAAACAAAAAGGTTCTGTAGGAAATGTAGTAAAAACTGCATTAGGAAAATACAGCCTTCTTACAACTGACGCTTCTTTAGACAAAGAACAAAAATTAGCAGCTCTTCAAAAAGAAGTAGAAGAAGCTACATCATTAGAGCTTCCAATGTTAGAAAAAAACCTTACAATTCTTTCAACTTTGGCAACTGTATCAACTTTGATCGCCTTATTAGGAACTGTATTAGGTATGATTCGTGCGTTCTCAGCTTTAGGTGCTGGTGGTGGTGCTCCAGATGCAGCTGCTCTTGCAACTGGTATCTCTGAAGCCTTGATTAACACTGCGTTAGGTATCGGTACATCTGCAATCTCAATCATTATGTATAACTTCTTTACATCTAAAATTGATGATTTAACTTACAAAATTGACGAAAT
>NZ_LXHX01000042.1:0-21818 GCF_001649495.1 Emticicia sp. MM
CAAAATTGACGAAATCGGTTTGAGCATCCAACAAAATTTTGCAGCTCATAACTAATTAGATAAAACATTTAGGATTATATCTAAAAATAATTTAAGTATTTAGACAATAATCTAATTTGTTTTCGTTATATTTGTAAAAACTAAATCATTAAGGAGTTATGCCAGCAGTAAAACCCAAACGAAAGAGTCCTGTCATGGATATGACAGCGATGTGTGATGTGGCATTCTTGTTATTGTCGTTCTTTATCATGACAACTCAGTTCAAAGGTCAAGAATCAGTAACAATTGACACACCTTCGTCAATCTCGCAAACAAAAATTCCTGAAACAGGTGTAGCCACCATAAGTATTGACCCGAAAGGAAAATATTACTTTGGTATTGCAGATGCAAAACAACGTGGTGAACTGCTTCAAAGAATGGCTCAAAAGTATAATGTTTCTGTTAGTTCAACAGATTTGAAAAGCTTTGAGAAATTATCAGATTTTGGAATCAGTATCTTAGGTTTAAAACAATATTTGAATATGCCTCCAGAGGATCAATTAAATGTTGTAATGCCAGGTATTCCAAATGATAGTACAAAGAGTGAATTAGGTGATTGGGTTCAAACTTACTTATTAGAAGTAAACCCTTCAGCTAAATTGGCGGTGAGAGGCGATGCAGCCACAAACTATCCGGCAGTAAAAAAAGTACTTAACGAACTTGGTAAAAGAGATATCAACAAGTTTCAGTTAATTACGGGTGTTGAAAATGCACCAAATTAATTAGTAGAAACCATCTAAACATTGTAAAACAATGGCAGAAATAGACACCTCCAGTGGTGGTGGCAAAGGTGATGGTAAGGTACGGGCCAAGAAACAATCCGCAAGAGTTGACATGACTCCCATGGTAGATTTAGGTTTCCTACTGATTACATTCTTTGTGTTCACCACGACGTTCAGTAAGCCGAATATGATGAAATTGAATATGCCAGAAAAGGATAAGGATGAAACCAAAAAACCTGAAACGGCAGAAATCAAAGAATCAAATACGATTACGATTCTAATGGGAAAAGATAATCGTGTTTTCTATCACCAAAAGTCATCTAAAAATTTGACTCCGGAATTATTGATGGAAACTGATTACTCAAAAGATGGTATTCGTACCGCTATTTTGAAAGCAAGAGTAAATGCAATTGACCAAACAAAGTTCACAGTTGTAATTAAGCCTACCGATGATGCTACTTATAAAAATACAGTAGATATTCTTGACGAAATGGCTATTACTAAATCTGATTTGTATGCAATTGTTGACCCTTCGAAAGAAGAACTCGAAATTTACAAACAGAAAATAGCTGTTCCTAAGCAATAATCGTGAAATCTCGTTAAGTATTATTCATATTTAATGGCTAATTTTTAAAATTATGGACCCTAAAAATAATGTCAATGTAACCTTAGATGATATGGTCTTCGAAAACCGTAACAAGTCGTACGGAGCCTATGATTTAAGAAAGACATACAAAAAGACGGTAAACCGCTCGCTTTTGTATGGTTCGGTCGCATTTTTGGCAGCAGTGGGTGCTCCAATGCTTTATGCATCAATTACGCCTAAAGCTAAAAAAGAAGTGGCAGTTGAAATTGACTTAGCAAAGTTGAAAGAAGAAAAAGTGGAAGATAAACCACTTGACCTTCCACCACCGCCGCCACCAGAGCAAAAACCACCTGAAGTTGCGACCATTAAATTCCTTCCTCCTGAGCCAAAGCCAGATGAGGAAGTTAAAAACGAAGAGCCACCACCGCCAGCTGAACAAATAGAGAAGGCGGTAATCTCAAACGAAACTAAAGAAGGTGTTGAGTCTGATGAAGTTGCAGCCGCACCACCTCCAGTAGAAGCACCGAAAGCAGTAGAAATTGAACAACCAAAAGAAGATGAAATCTTTACTACGGTTGAACAACAACCTGAGTTTCCAGGTGGTATCAAGGAAATGTATGGCTTTATTGCTAAAAACCTTAAATACCCTTCTGCCGCTCAAAGAGCAAACGTTTCTGGTAAAGTATTTGCCAAGTTCGTTGTAGAGAAAGATGGTAGCTTAGGTGATGTTCAGATTTTGAAAGGAATTGGTTTTGGATGTGACGAAGAAGCACAACGTGTATTGAAGTCTATGCCAAAGTGGAATCCTGGAAAGCAAAACGGACGTAACGTAAGGGTATTCTTTACTATGCCAATCTCTTTCGTTCTTGAATAATGTTACAAAACAGAAAACCACAAGGATTGAGCCAAGTTACGGTGTATATACGAGCTTTAACAGCACTAGGATATATCATAATGGGTATTTACGTTATTAAACGACAATGGCTTCTAGTTCCGCTTTCCGTAAATGTATCTTATGCTATGGGCATTTTGGTAGTATTATACGGTTGTTTCAGAGGATGGACTGCTTATCATGCGTTTAAAAACCAAAACTAAGCTCTTTCTTTTTAATATAAATAGGTCATTTCGGAAACGAAGTGACCTATTTTGTTTTTTTTGAATTTATTTGGAGAAAGAATTGTTTATATATTTAGAAAATAATCTAAATAGAATTGACTTAGTAAAATTAATTCATAATTTTACGTCCAAATCTTAATCTTAGCAGATGAACATGAAAAGGATTTTTGTATTTATTGTTGTGTCATTGCTTTTGTGGCAATGTAATTCACAAGAAAAACAGGATTTACCTAATGAGGGTGAAATTACTATTGCTGCGGATGAATCTGTTAAGCCAATAGTAGATGCTGAAGTAATGGCTTACAATGCTCATTATCCAAAAGCAAAAATTAACGTGGTTTATGTACCTGAACAACGAGCAATGTCGTTGATGATGAACGATTCAGTAAATATTGCCATCGTGACGCGTGAAGCAACTGCAAATGAGCAGGAAGTATATACTTCAAATAAAATTCCTTATTTGCCAGCCAAAATGGCTCTTGATGGAGTAGCAATTATTTCAAATTTGAATAGCTCAATTAAAAACTTATCTGCTTCAGATTTGAAAGAAATGTTTGAAGGCAATAAGAATAAGGATATTAAATTAGTATTTGATAATAGTAGCTCAAGTAATTTAAATTACATGATGCAAAGGCTTGGCATCAAGGATGTTAAAAATGCCAATATTTTTGCTGCAGATGGGAATCAGGATGTGATTGAATACATTAAGAAAAATACAAATGCAATTGGTTTTATTGGTGCAAACTGGATAAGTGATATTGATGATTCGAAAAGCCAATTTTTCATGAATACAATACACGTGATAGGAATTTCAGCGGGCAAAGAAAATGATAAATTCTACACGCCTACAACTGCAAATCTAAAGGCACGTAAATACCCTTTTGAAAGAAAAATAATTCTACATACCAAGAAAGGCTACGGCTTAACAAGTGCATTCATTAGATTTTGTTGTGCACAAATCGGGCAATTAGTTGTTGAAAAATCAGGTTTATTACCTTATTATATATATAATCGTGAGATTATTATTGATAGGAAACCTATGGGTAAATTACCTTAATTCATATAAGTTATTTTTGATTTGTTTTAACAAATGAATAACAAATATTTTTATAACTATCGAAACAAAAATCTGTCTAATTGTGAAAAAGCAAAATAATAAAATTGAGGTTTTTAAATATTTTTTTTAACTAATACACATTTTTATTAACTTTGCTTAGTATTTATATAAATCAAAAAATCTGTAAACCTAACTTTTAGAGTGTAAATGAACAAGATTTTGAAATCTTTGGCAGTAGCAGCAGTAGCTGTGCTGGCGTCGTTCCAAACAATGGCACAAACTGTGCAGGACGGACTGAAAAACTTGGATGCTGAGCGATATAATGCTGCTGAAACTATTTTCAAGCAATTGGTATCATCGGCTCCAACGGCAGAAAACTATTATTATCTCGGCTATTATTATCTTAATCTTCAAGATGGAGCCAATGATTTGGAAAAAGCTAAAGATGCATTTACAAAAGGTGCAGCACTTGATGCGAAGCGTCCAGATCCTTTGAATCGTGTTGGCTTGGCAACTGTAAAGTTATTATCGGGCGATAGAGCTGGTGCAAAGGCTGATTTTGATTTGATTAAAAAAGATACAAAAAATAAGAACGCAGATGTAATGTTTAGAATTGGTGAGGCGTATGCTTTATCAGACAAAGTAAATGACCCTGCCGAAGCAGTAACAAATATTCAAGCAGGCTTAGATTTGCAAAAAGTTAAGAATAATCCTGACTATTATATTGCAATGGCAAAAGCTTATCTCATCAAAAATGATGGTGGTGCTGCTATGACTGCATTAGAAAATGCTGCAAATATGGGTCAGAAATTAGCAAAGATTAAAACATTAATGGGTCGTGTTTGGTATCAAGGAAAACAATATCAAAAAGCTCAAGGTTTCTTTAATGAGGCAATAGCTGCAGACCCTGAATACGCACCTGCTTACTATTACTTAAGTAATTTATTTACTACATTTGGTAACTTTGGACAAGCGGCAAAAAATGCAAAACTTGCTTTAGAAAAAAGTGAAGCTACGCCAGCTGAAAAGTTACGTTACATTAAGTTAGCGACTGCAAGTAAAGATTATGAAGGTGCTTTATCAATTTTGAATCAAATCTTTGATACAGAAAAAGACCCAATCAAATTCCGCTTGAAAGGTTATATTCAAGTTGAAAAAGGAGAATGTGCAGATGGTGTAAAAAATATTGGCGAATTCTTGAATCAAGCAGCGAAAGAACGTCATTTAGCTTCTGACTGGGGTATGTTAGGTCGTGGGTATGCATGTATTAAAGATGATGCAAACAAGAAGTTGAATGATTCATTAGCAGTTTTCAATATGGAAACTGCAATTGAAAAAGGTGACTCGACTTATGATTATAGAGGTGCAATTGTGAATATATACAAAGCACAAAGAAATTGGTCAAGAGTTGCTGAAAGCTATGAAAAACAAATTGCAGTATCTAAAAAGGGTGGTACAGCTACAGATTATTACAATTTAGCTGATGCTTACATGCGTGGAAGAAATTTCTCAAAAGCTGATACTATATATTCAAAAGCAATTGAGTTATATAAAGACACATGGTTATTCCCATATATGCAAAAAGCTCGTGCAAAACAATATGCATTAGGTACAACAGTTGATAGTACATTCTCTGCTGCTCCATATTATGAAAAATATGTGAATTTATCGACTGATGTTAATAAAGCAGACCCTAAAAATGCTAAATATTTCTCAGAGGCTTATGGATATTTGGGTTACAAGGCATTGTTAGTTGAAAAAAATCCAGCTAAAGCTACTGAATTTATGAATTTGGCTCTGAAGTTTGACCCAACAAATACTAAAGCACAGCAAGTGTTGCAAAGTATTAATGCTGGCACAACTCCTGCTGCAGGTACAACACCATCACCAAATAATAATTCACCTAGCGGGGGAGCTCAACCAAAAAATTAAACAAAGATTTTAAAATTGGTTAAAACAATAAAGTCTGGTATAATTTACCAGACTTTATTGTTTTAAATGATAATTTATTTCTATTTAAACTTATATTTTCTAAAATAATGATTTATTTTTGCCCAATCATAGTTTTTTAAAATTCACTAAAGCTAACCTCTTAATAGTTTAAGAACCACAATTATGTTTAATTTAGTTATTTTCGGGCCTCCGGGTGCAGGTAAGGGTACACAATCAGCTAAGATTATTGATAAATACCGATTAGCTCACATTTCAACTGGTGATATGTTCAGAATGCATATTAGCCAAAATACAGCTTTGGGGCAAAAAGTAAAACAAATTTTAGCAGATGGCTTACTTGTTCCAGATTCAATAACAATTGAAATGTTGGAAGAGGAAGTACAAAATAACCCAGATGCAACAGGTTTTATTTTTGATGGTTTTCCAAGAACTGTCCCTCAGGCTGAGGCATTGGATAAATTTTTGGAAGGAAAATCAGAAAAAATCGACCTCGTTTTGCAATTAGATGTGACTGAGGAAGAAATTAAAAATAGAATTGCTGAAAGAAAAAAAGTTAGTGGTCGTGCAGATGATGATGAAGATAAACTTATAAAAAGAATTGATGAGTATTTCTCAAAAACTATTCATGTATTGCCTTACTACCAAAATCAAGGTAAGGTAGTAAAGGTAAATGGAATTGGAGAAATTGAGTCAATTTTTAATGCTATTTGTTCAGCAATTGACGAAGCAAAAAAATAATTCATTTTAATGAATGATGTGGACATTGTGTACTTTTTAAATTAGTTTACACAAGGTATGTACATTGATATATTGTATTAAGATATGACGAGTAACTTTATTGATTACGTAAAAATAAATTGTGTTTCTGGAAATGGAGGAGCTGGTTCAAGGCATTTCAGAAGGGAAAAGCACGTTCCTAATGGAGGCCCTGACGGCGGTGATGGTGGAAGAGGTGGACACATTATCTTGCGTGGTAATGCTCAATATTGGACACTCTTGCACTTAAAATTTCAAAAACACATCAAAGCCCAGCACGGTGTAGCAGGTGAGGGGGGACGTCGTTCGGGCAGACAAGGAGAAGATAAAATAATTGAAGTTCCACTTGGTACAATCGCTAAAGACTCTGAAACAGGAGAGATAATAGGAGAAGTAACGAGTGATGGACAAGAAATAATCTTATTACCCGGTGGAAGAGGTGGTTTGGGTAACTGGCATTTTAGAAATTCGGTTAATCAAGCCCCCGAATACCATCAATCTGGTGATGCAGGACAAGAAGCTTGGATAATTTTAGAGCTAAAAGTTCTAGCAGATGTTGGCCTTGTAGGATTTCCAAATGCAGGTAAATCGACTTTACTTTCAGTAGTTTCTGCAGCCAAACCAGAGATAGCCGACTATGCTTTTACAACTCTTACTCCTAATCTTGGTGTAGTAGCTTATCGTAATTTCAAGTCATTTGTAATGGCTGATATTCCGGGAATTATTGAAGGTGCTTCTGAAGGTAAAGGATTAGGTCTACGCTTCCTAAGACACATTGAACGAAACTCAATTTTGCTTTTTGTTGTTTCAGCCGCTGCTGAAAATCCAATGAAAGAGTACAAAACTCTTCTCAAAGAATTAAAAAAATACAATCCAGAGCTATTAGATAAAAAGAGATTATTAGGTATTTCAAAAATTGATTTGATTGACGAAAAACAATTAAAGAAAATTAAAAGTAAAGTACCTGAAGATTTACCATTTGTTTGCTTCTCAGCAGTTTCTAATCAAGGAATTGATGAGTTAAAGGACTTAATTTGGATGAATTTAGAGAAATAAAAGATTAAATCTAAAATTAAGGATTTAATATAAAAACTTAGAAAGTTAAACGGTTTTGTTTCTCTAGGTTATAAAAACGTTTTCATATAATTTAAAATTGTCATTCTAGTTCATATTGAGCTTCTTGGGAAATTTGTATAGTAAAAGCTTAAATCTTGAAGAGCATAGATATGTTATTCTACCCTAATCTATTAAAATTGTTGTCACTTATCAAAAAAATGGTAGCCGTAATTCAACAATTTACTTATTCTCAACCTATTATTATTTAGTTAGTATAATAGGAAAAGTAATCTAGTAGTTATTTATTTTAAGTGGTTTTATTCAATAGATGCCAAATGAACATTTGTTCTGTGATAAGGCTTCTTAAGGTGTTGAGTATAATTAGTTGCAATTTCTTATAATTAAGCGATTGTTGCCAACGATTTCAAACTTTTTCCATTTTATATTGATAGTATAGTATTTTAACACTTGAATAATTTTTTTAATCAAGAATCGTATATATAATATTGATTAAAGGAAATACCCATTTTAATTTTGCATGAGGTATTTAAAACCGAACCCATACATAAAAAAATGAATTATTTGAAGATTGGGTTAGTCATGTTAATGAATTTGATTCTTTTAGATTCTTTTTCGCAAATACAGATAACCTTTCCAGTTACAAGAATTGTTTTTCAAAGAAACAATCAGAACCAAGCAAGTATAAACATTGCTGGTAGTTATTTCCAACAACTAGATAAAATTGAAGTGAGAGCCGTACCTGTAACAAGTGGTCAAGGTACCGAAACTTCTTGGAATGTTGCACAAAATTTTAATAATAACGGAATTTTTAATACCACAATAACATTAAGTGGTGGTTGGTATAACATTGAGGCTAGAGGTATTTTAAATGGTAATATTGTAGCTTCTACTAAGTTAGAAAAAGTTGGTATCGGAGAAGTATTTATCGTAGCAGGTCAATCAAATGCCCAAGGAGACCCTGCCTATTCGGGTGCTCAAATTGGAGCTGCTGACGATAGAGTCTCAACGATAAACTATTATGACCCCATTCTGAATGAGGATAACCTTCCGTTTCAGTTCTCACAACTAGGCAATAATACCAAAATGGCACCATATAATTATGTGCCATGGTTTTGGGCAAGGCTTGGTGATAAATTAGTCCAAAAGCTAAATGTGCCTGTGCTTTTCTATGGAGCTGCCTTAGGTGGTTTAAGTTGTGAAGTTTGGCGACGTTCCGCTGAAGGTGAAGATTTGAGAAATGAGCTGCCATTATTTGTGAAAGTTGCAGGCATGCCTTACAGAGGTTTAAAGGCTGCTTTGCAACAGTACGTTACACGCACAGGAGTAAGAGGAGTTTTGTGGCAACAGGGAGAAAGTGATGATAAGTCGAATGCTGAGTATTATTACAATAATCTAAAAACGATTATTGAAAAAAGTAGGTCAGATGCAAGAAAGAATGATTTAGCATGGGTAGTTGCACGTTCATCAAGAAATCCTTTTGTTTGGCCTGCGGTAATCGAAGGCCAAAACCTAACAATCCAAAGAATTTCAAATGTCTTCACTGGTCCAAGTACTGATGAAATTGTTGGTACGAATTTTAGAGCAGATGGTATACATTTTTTTAATGATGGCTTAGCCGTTGCTGCTGACTATTGGAATAGTTTTTTGGATAGGAATTTCTTTGCTAATTCACAACCACTGATGGCTCGCAGTTTACCAGTTGTAAATATTGCTTGTAATTCAGACGCAACAATTAATAAATTTACAATCAGTACTGGTGGTTACCCATTTTATAAATGGAGTAATGGGATTACTACAAATGTTATTTCAGCCACAAGTGGAACCTATTCATTTAAAGCCATTGATGATGCTGGAAATACAGTTTTTTCACAGCCATTTACACTTTCACCCAATAATGATGTAACACAACCCTCCATTACAGCTAATGGAAATACTACTTTTTGTGATGGACAAGGAGTGGTATTGACTTCAAATTTAGCTACTGGAAATGTTTGGAGTAATGGTGAAAGAGGGCAGTCAATCATTGCTCGTAAGGCCGAAAATTATACGGTGGTAAATTATTCTCTAAATGGCTGCAAATCTAAAGTGTCAAATTCGATTAGTATTAGTACAATTCCTTCACCAATAAATGTTATTAATACTACAAAATCTATCCCTATTTGCCCAGACGAAACCCTTGAACTTTATACCAATAATAACGATGGAGTTTCGTATTTGTGGAATACTAACGAAACGTCTAAGCGTATAACTGTTAGTAAAGAGGGTACATATAATTTAAAAATAAAGGGACAAAATGGATGTGAATCACAATCTTTTATTGATGTGGTTTATAGACCAAGACCTACAACAAATATTTTGGCTGATGGGGAAACAAGTTTCTGTTTAGGTAAAAGTGTTAATATATTTTCTGAAAATACTTTTGCTACCTATTTGTGGAATACTGGAGCTACAACCAAATCCATCAATGTAAGAACTGACGGTGTTTATACTTTAAGAGTGAAAGATATTTTTGGTTGTACTTCTGATGTCATTTCAAAAAAAATAACCGTAAATTCATTACCACAAATAAAAATTGTTGTGGAAGGATTAGATAGTTTTTGTGAAGGAAATGTGGTTAAACTTTCACCAATCGTTCAATCAGCAATTGGCTATAAATGGAGCACAGGGGAATCAACAAGAGAAATATATACTTCAAAAGAAGGCTTATATACACTTGCTATAAAAGATGAAAATGGATGCGAATCATCTCCAGATTCACTGAATTTAAAATATATACCTTCTCCCACTGCAACCATCACAACCTCTAATCAATCTAATACGATTTGTAATGGAATGATATTAGTTTTGAGTAGTAGCGATGCCGCTGCTTATTATTGGAGTAATGGCTCAAATAGTAAAGATATAAAAGTAGATAGGGCGGGCGTTTATACATTGACTATCAGAGACGAAAAAAACTGTTTTTCGAAACCGAACTCAATCACAGTAGATGTCAAGGAGAACCCACCATCCCCAACTCTTAATGTAGATGGGGCATTTCAGTTATCAGCAATATTGCCAACTACATCAATGTCTAACATTCTTTTTAATTGGAAAAAAGATAATGAAGAGCTTTCAGCGATAACCCCAATTTTAAAAGCGAATACCTCAGGAAATTACTCGGTAAGAACGATTGTTAAATATCCATTGCCCGATAATAAAAATCTAACATGTTTTTCAACTTATTCAAATAACATTAATGTTTTCGTACCATATCTTGATAAAGGCTTGAGAGTATATCCAAATCCAAATCCAAATGGGATAATTACTTTGGAAACTATTGATGATAATCCAAATGCAATAATTAGCGTATTTAATATAATTGGAGAGAAAGTTTATACAAGTTATTTGTCGGATTTGAAAGAAAAACGAACCCTTGATTTAAGACAATTGGAGAAAGGAGAATACATTCTTCGACTACACAGTGGGAATTATGAAGCATCTTCTCGAATAATTATCAAATAAAAAAGGGGTGAAAATATTTTCACCCCTTTTTTATTTTGTTTCTAAGTATAACAATAGTAATTTTGGAACATAAAAGGCAACAGTAAGTGAAAAGATTAAAATAGATTATTAAACAATTTTGACTACTGTTAATTATTTAGATATGAAAGAATTTTTGCCATCAGATTTTCTCCCAATTATAGTACAGCTTTTAGCTGCTATAGGATTCATCGTAGTAACAATGTTTGTTACTCATGCTATAGGTCCAAAACGAAGTAGCTCACAAAAAGATGCTCCATTTGAATGTGGAATTGACTCGGTAGGTGATGCTCGTGCTCCTATATCAATCAAATATTTCTTAACGGCCATTTTATTCGTACTTTTTGATGTTGAGGTTATTTTTATGTACCCTTGGGCGGTTAACTTCAAGAAATTAGGTTGGTTTGGCTTTGGAGAAATGGTTGTGTTCCTAGCATTGTTAATGGCTGGTTTCTACTATATCATACGTAAAGGCGTATTGAACTGGGAAAGAGACTAATAATTTGTTTGATCCCAAACAAATTAATATAACACTTAGTTGAATAATAGAAATTGTGTTCCTACAATTATACTATTGATAATCAGATAATATGAGTAATCAAATAAAAACTATAGAAGCTCCTGAAGGATTTGAAGGGTCAGGCTTTTTTGCAACTTCATTCGAAAAAGTAATTGGTATTGCACGTAGTAAATCTTTATGGCCATTACCATTTGCCACTTCTTGTTGTGGTATTGAGTTTATGGCTACGATGGGAGCTCACTACGATATTTCACGATTTGGTTCTGAACGTCCAAGTTTCTCTCCTCGTCAAGCAGATTTGCTAATGGTTATGGGAACAATAGCTAAGAAAATGGCTCCAATTGTAAAGCAAGTATATTTACAAATGGCCGAACCACGTTGGGTGATTGCTGTTGGTGCTTGTGCTTCAAGTGGTGGTGTGTTCGACACTTACTCTGTTTTACAAGGTATTGACCGCGTTATTCCAGTTGATGTGTATGTGCCTGGTTGCCCGCCTCGTCCTGAACAAATTTTGGATGGTTTGATGCAAATCCAAGAATTGGCTATTAATGAGTCACTTCGCAGAAGAAATACTGATGAATATCAGTCTTTATTGCAATCATACAATATTCAATAAAGTACAGATTTCGTTTTGAAGAAAGCTTAAATTTTAGAATTAGAATGACAAATCAACAAATAGCTGAAGATATAGTAGCCAAATACGGCGAGAACGTGCATTCTTTTGAGGAACCTTGGGGATTGCTTACGTTCACCACTAATCGTCAGAATATCATATCGCTTCTTGAATATCTAAAACAACACGAAACGTTCCGTTTTACTTTCTTAACCGATTTAACGGGTATTCATCTTCCTGATAATCAAGGAGCTGAGTTTGGAGTGATTTATCACCTGCATAGTTTAGAAAATAACGTTAGAATTCGTATAAAGGTATTCTTATCGCAAGAAGACATTCACATTCCAACTGCTACCACTATATGGCCTTCAGCAAACTGGATGGAAAGAGAAACTTACGATTTCTTTGGAATCATTTTCGATGGTCACCCTAAATTAATCAGAATCTTGAACATTGAAGAGATGGATTATTTTCCAATGCGTAAAGAATATCCACTCGAAGATGCTACTCGTCAAGATAAGATTGATGCCTTGTTTGGAAGATAAAACTAAATAGAATAAGTTTCATTATAAGTCCTTAAATGAAGGATAGCGGTTTTATGGAAGACTTACTAATACCAAAAAATACATCAGATGCATTGGCACTTAATCGTCCAATCGTTGAAGATAACGAACTTACTACCTTAAACCTTGGTCCAACTCACCCAGCCACTCACGGTATTTTCCAAAATATCTTGAAAATGGACGGTGAGAAAATTGTTTCTGGTGAGCAAACAATCGGTTATATTCACCGTGCTTTTGAAAAAATTGCCGAAAGACGCCCTTTCTATCAAATTACGACACTCACAGACCGTATGAACTACTGTTCATCTCCCATCAACAATATGGGTTGGCACATGACAGTAGAAAAATTACTTGGGGTTACTGTTCCTAAAAGAGCTCAGTACATCCGTGTTATCATGATGGAGCTTGCTCGTATTGCTGACCATATTATTTGTAACTCAATCTTAGGCGTAGATACTGGTGCTTATTCAGGTTTCTTGTATGTTTTTCAAGAGCGTGAAAAAATCTATGAAATTTACGAAGAAGTCTGTGGAGCACGTTTAACTACCAACATGGGTAGAATTGGTGGCATGGAAAGAGACCTTTCACCAACTGCAATTGCTAAAATTAAAGACTTAGTTAATAATAGTTTACCGAAGGTTTTAGCCGAATTTGAAAAACTTTTCAATAGAAATAGAATATTTATTGATAGAGTTGTGAATGTAGGTCCAATTACTGGTGAACGAGCATTGGAATACGGTTTTACTGGACCAAATCTTCGTGCAGCAGGTATTGACTATGATGTTCGTGTAATGGAGCCATACTCTTCGTATGAAGATTTTGAATTTGATATTCCAGTAGGACACAATGGAGATACATACGACCGTTTCATGGTTCGTAACCAAGAAATGTGGGAAAGTATGAAAATCATCCGTCAAGCACTTGATAATCTTCCAGAAGGGCCATATTACGCGAATGCAAACCATTATTACCTTCCTCCAAAGCATGATGTTTACAAAAACATGGAAGCCTTGATTTATCATTTCAAGATTGTAATGGGAGAAATCGATGCACCAGCTGGTGAAGTTTATCACGCTGTTGAAGGGGGTAATGGAGAACTTGGATTTTATTTGGTGAGTGATGGTGGACGTGCTCCTTACCGTTTACACTTCCGTCGTCCGAGCTTTATTTATTATCAAGCATACCCAGAGATGTGCAAAGGTGTATCAATTTCTGATGCCATCGCAATTATGAGTAGCTTAAACGTAATTGCTGGTGAGTTAGATGCTTAATAAATGATTATACAATGACTGAGAATAAAAATATAGTTTTTACACCCGAAAGATTGGCGAAAGTCCAAGAAATTATTGCTCGTTATCCAGAAGGACGTCAGAAGTCAGCTCTATTACCAATCATGCACTTAGCTCAAGAGCAATTTGCATGGATGAGTACTGAAGTAATGGATTATGTAGCAAGTTTATTAAACATCAAGCCTGTTGAGGTTTATGAAGTGGCAACATTTTATACAATGTTTCACTTAGAGCCGGTAGGTAAGCACGTAATTGAGTATTGCCGTACAGGCCCATGTGTATTGATGGGTGGTGAAGAAGTTTTCGACCATTTACAAAAGAAATTAGGCATTAAGAAAGGAGAAACTACTTCTGATGGTCTATTTACTTTGAAAGAAGTTGAATGTTTGGCTGCTTGTGGTTGGGGACCTTGTTTCCAAATTCGTGAAAAATATTATATGCACTTGAACAACCAGAAAGTTGACGAAATTATTGAAGAACTTTCTAAGTAATAAAGAGATATGTCACTAAAAATATTAACCGAACATTGTAATACACCAGGAATCGATACTTTCGAAGTTTACCGTAAAAAAGGCGGTTACACTGCTGTGGAAAAAGCTTTGAAGAAAATGACTCCTGATGAGGTTGTTGAAGAAGTTAAAAAGTCAGGCGTTCGTGGTCGCGGAGGTGCAGGTTTCCCCATGGGAATGAAGTGGTCATTTTTAGCAAAACCTGAAGGTGTTCCACGTTATTTGGTATGTAATGCCGATGAGTCTGAACCAGGTACTTTCAAAGACCATTATTTGATGAAAACTATCCCTCATTTATTAGTTGAGGGGATGATTATATCAAGCTATGCTCTAGGTGCAAATAAATCTTTCATTTATGTGAGAGGTGAATTGATGTACGTTGTGCGTATTCTTGAAAAAGCCATTGAAGAGGCTAAAGCTGCTGGTTTCTTAGGTAAAAATATCCTTGGAAGCGGCTACGATTTAGAATTAGTAGTTCAACCAGGCGGTGGTGCTTACATTTGCGGAGAAGAAACAGCCCTTTTAGAATCATTGGAAGGTAAACGTGGTAATCCACGTAACAAGCCACCTTTCCCTGCGGTAAAAGGTCTTTATCAATCGCCAACGGTAGTAAATAATGTTGAATCAATTTCAACTGTTTCTTGGATTATCAACAATGGTGGTGAGGCTTATGCTGCAGTAGGTGTTGGTAAAAGTACAGGTACAAAATTGATTTCAGCTTCAGGACATATCAATAAACCTGGGGTATACGAAATTGAGTTAGGTTTATCTTGTGATGAATTCTTGAACTCTGATGAGTATTGTGGAGGCGTTCGCACAGGACATCGCCTAAAGGCAGTTGTTGCTGGAGGTTCTTCAGTTCCAATTGTACCGGGTACATTATTCTTAAAAAATGCCAACGGCGAAGATAGATTGATGTCTTATGAGTCGCTATCAGACGGAGGATTTGCAACAGGAACGATGTTAGGTTCGGGAGGTTTTATCGTTTTTGATGAAACGGCTTGTATCGTACGTAATACTTGGAATTTCTCACGTTTTTACGAGCATGAATCTTGCGGACAATGTTCTCCTTGCCGTGAAGGAACTGGTTGGATGCAAAAGGTATTAAATCGAATTGAGCATGGTAAAGGTTCAATGAGTGACATAGATTTATTGGTTGATGTTTCTAAGAAAATTGAAGGAAATACAATTTGTCCACTAGGCGATGCGGCTTCTTGGCCAGTAGCAAGTGCAATTCGTCATTTCCGTGATGAATTTGAATGGCACATCAAGCATCCAAATGAAGCTATCAAACCTGGTGCTGTTTACCAAGGTGCTGTGTTAGTTTAATATAGCTTAAATAAAAAAAAAATTGAAGTTTATTTATCAGAAAGACTGATGGAAGATATAAAACCAACAATGTTCAAAGTTACAGTTGACGGCATTGAAATTGAAGTTGCTCCGGGCACAACAATCATGCAGGCAGCTCGTAAAATCGGTCCAGAGGTAGCTCCTCCAGCAATGTGCTACTACGAACCTTTGAAAGGTTCGGGCGGTAAATGTCGTGCTTGTTTAGTAAAAGTGTCTGCTGGTTCTGCCAAAGACCCACGCCCAATGCCTAAATTAGTTGCTTCTTGTATTACACAAGTGCAAGATGGTATGGTGGTTGAAAACTTTACTAATCCACAAGTTGTAGAAGCACGTAAAGGTGTGGTTGAGTTTTTGTTATTAAATCATCCACTTGATTGTCCAATTTGTGACCAAGCAGGTGAGTGCCATTTACAAGATTTTGCTTTTGAAAATGGTGTAAGTACAACTCGCTACCAAGAAGAACGTCGTACGTTTGAGAAAGAAGATATTGGTCCTTACATCCAATTACACATGACTCGTTGTGTATTGTGTTATAGATGCGTTTATACAGCAGACCAAATTACCGACGGCCGTGTGCATGGTGTAATGGGTAGAGGAGACCACGCCGAAATTTCAACTTATATTGGTAAAGCCATTGATAATGACTTCTCAGGAAACGTTATTGATGTGTGCCCAGTAGGAGCGTTAACGGATAAAACATACCGTTTTAAGAATCGTGTCTGGTTCTCAAAACCTGTTGATGCACATTGTAATTGCGAAAAATGCAGTGGAAATGTTCAATTATGGTATAGAGGAGACGAGGTAATTCGTGTAACTGCTCGTAAAAATGAATGGGGTGAAGTAAAAGAATTCATTTGTAATACTTGTCGCTTCGAAAGAAAGAAAACTAGCGATTGGACAATCGAAGGGCCTTCAAAGGTAAACAGAGCCTCAGTTATTTCAGCTAATAAATATGCTGGAAACTTAGTGAAGAAACCAGAGTTTGCCTTGAAATTAGCAGAATCTCAATTCAAAAATATTGATGATACGCGTCCATACGTAAATGAAATGGCCGAAATCAAACAATCAGATGATTACAAAGCTTTAATGAAGAAGAATGAAGGTTTCTTCAAAAAGTAATTCTTTTGAAATAGATTATTAAAATAAATTCGAAGTATCGACTCTTAGAGTTCATATTTCATCAATTGTACTTCGTAAATTTTTTATTATGAGTTCTTTTGTACAATGGCTTACCGAAAGCATGTTTCTTTGGAAAGCTCTTATTATTATCGTAATTTTTGCTATCACTTTAGGTATTGCAGCTTATTCAACTTGGGCTGAGCGTAAGGTTGCAGCTTATATTCAAGACCGCCGTGGGCCTAACCGTGCTGGTTGGGGTGGTTTATTACAACCCTTAGCTGATGCGGGAAAAATGTTCTTCAAAGAAGATTTCATACCTGCAGAAGCAGACCGTTGGTTATTTATCTTAGGTCCATGTTTATCAATGTTCACCGCCTTGATGTCTAGTGCAGTAGTTCCTTTTGGGGATTCATTTATGATTGGAAGTAAAGAGGTTTTTGTACAAGGTATTGAAATTAATATTGGTATTCTTTACATCTTTGGTGTTGTTTCATTGGGTGTTTATGGCTTAATGATTGGCGGTTGGGCATCGAATAATAAATTCTCTTTGTTAGGTGCTATTCGTGCGGCTTCACAAAACATTAGTTATGAACTTGCAATGGGTATGTCGATTATTGCAATTTTGATGATGTCGGGTACATTATCAGTACGTGAAATCGTTGAACAACAACATGGTGGAAATTGGAACGTGTTTTATCAACCACTCGGATTTCTGATATTCATTGTTTGTGCATTTGCTGAATGTAACCGTACGCCATTTGACTTACCAGAATGTGAAAACGAATTAGTTGGTGGATATCATACAGAATATAGCTCTATGAAATTAGGTTTTTACCTTTTCGCTGAGTATATAAATATGTTCTCTTCTTCTGCTGTAACAGCTTGTTTATTTTTTGGTGGGTATAATTATCCAGGTATGGATTTTGTTGAAACACAGTTAGTTAGTGCTTTAGGCTTAAATTTAGGACATAATATTGCCACATTGGTTGGTATTGGTTCGATGTTTACCAAAATTTTATTTGGAATTTTCTTCTTTATGTGGGTTCGTTGGACAGTACCAAGATTCCGTTATGACCAACTAATGAATCTAGGTTGGAAAGGCTTAATTCCTTTAGCAGTTGGGAACCTTGTTGTAACAGCAGCGGCAATTTTATCTGGGTACAAATTAATTGGTATTTGGGTAGGTCTAGCAATTTTGGTTACTATCATCTCAATTGCTTGGTCATTTCGCCCTAAAAAGAAAAATGCAGTTTTAGGGGCATAAATTAAGAGAGTGTTTCTCAAATTTATAAAATGAATGTTGTTAAGCCCTTAATAATTAATGGGCTAAATTATAAAGATTATGCAGTTAACTAATAGAGCAAAAAAAACTGATAAATCCGAGATGAGTTTGTTTGAGAGAAGCTATTTACCTTCACTCGCAACAGGCTTAGGTATTACTATTAAGCACTTCTTTCAAAAGAAAGCTACAATTGAATACCCTGAACAAAAACGATATTTAGGGCCAGTTTTTCGTGGACATCACATCTTGAAAAGAGATGAAGAAGGCCGTGAACGTTGTACAGCATGTGGACTTTGTGCAGTTGCATGTCCTGCTGAAGCAATTTCAATGGTTGCACAAGAACGTGTGAAAGGCGAAGAGCATCTATATCGCGAAGAAAAATATGCCGCAGTATATGAAATTAATATGTTGCGTTGTATTTTCTGTGGTTTATGTGAAGAGGCTTGTCCGAAACAGGCTGTTTATTTACGCCATGATAAATTCGTTCCAGTTTTCACAGACCGTTCTGATGTAATTTACGGTAAAGACCAGTTGGTAGAAGATATGAATCAACGCTATCATAGAGATGCATGGACAAAAGAAGATGCCATGAAACTTTGGAAGTAAAAAATCATTCATTTAGGCTTCTTGCCACAGATTAGATACAAATTATGCAAAATATTCTTAGCTTACCGCCAATTTGGTATACTTTCGCAATTCTTTCAGTGCTTACACTTTTCGGGGCATTGGGTACAATTATGTCGAAAAACCCTGTTCATAGTGTAATTTATTTGATTGTTACCTTTTTTTCAATTTCTGCACACTATATTCTATTAAACGCACAGTTTTTAGCTGCGGTAAACATCATTGTCTATGCAGGTGCAATCATGGTTCTTTTCTTATTTGTAATCATGTTCTTGAATCTGAGACAGGAATCAGATGAGCTAAAAAACAACAAGATTATTACTGCAGCAATTGCAACTGCAGTTCTGTTGGGAGGTGTTTTGATTTTATTCTTGAGAAGAGCGGGAAAAGAAGGAGCTGAAAAGTTTGGTTTTAATTCGCAAACAGGCATGGTTGAAGTGCTAGGTAAATCTTTATACGGAGAGTATTTACTTCCTTTTGAGTTAGTATCAGTTTTATTTTTAGTAGCGATGGCGGGTGCGGTGATGCTTGCTAAGCGTGAGCCGGGAGAAAGACATTTTTAGATTAACAATTGTTGCAATTGAGATTGATGTCAACACTTGGTATATTTCTTCTAAGAAACCTGCCAGTGTACCAATTATTGTTCGATGTACATGATTATCTATAAAGAAATAATTGGAGCAATTTCAATATCTGCTACTTCATCAAAAGTTTGTATTATGTAAGTAGGTATACCAATAGCATAAGGATAAAACTAAATATTAAATCTTTACGCATCTATGCACTGAACTAGTCTTTCATTTTGATTTATCATTGGGTTCAATTTTAATTTCTAAAAAAATAAACTTTAGCTATATCTAGTGCAAAAAAACATTTTGTTATTTATATTTTTTAAAGAACGCCATTATCAAAATTTATGCCAAAAAAAGTAAGATAAAAAATGTAAGCTGTAACTGTTTGATTTGCTGTAAGTATTGTAGTAAACTTTAAATTAGTTTAATATGTGATGTTTGGCATGATTTTGGATAATTTGGTTTTGTTCGCAAAATACATTTCCATGAAAAAAAAAGCGTATTAAATTAACGTTTTTATCAATAAAGTATTCAAAAAGGTTCACTCAATAGACTTAAAGTCATCTGATATTATTGGATGACTTTTTACTTTTTATAATGTTTCTGCAAAGTTTTTTTTATCAAAAAAATTATTTAATGGTTTAAATATTTGTCAAAAAAATCCTACTTTGGATAACTAGATTACAAAAATTTAGACGATTATTTTAATAGATTTCTTACATTAAATTGATAATTCTTTATTATTCATTTTAATAAATATTTTCATTGTGATTATTTGATACGTTTTTGTAAAAAAACGTTTAATTTACATGGAAAAATGAAACCCCAAGTTATTCGATGATAAACTTAAGTGCCAATATTGTCAATGTATTCGATGGAACTATTTCTTACGGAACAATAACGATAGAAAATGCTAGAATCCATCAAATTAATCTTAATGGTGCAGAAAGGGTTGGAGAGAGGTATATATTGCCAGGTCTTGTAGATTCTCATGTACATATAGAAAGTTCAATGCTTACCCCTGCACAATTTGCCCGTTTGGCAGTTGTTCATGGAACTGTAGGGACTGTATCTGACCCGCACGAAATCGCCAATGTATTAGGTGTTAGAGGTGTTGAGTTTATGATTGAGGACGGTAAACGTGTACCGTTTAAATTTTGTTTTGGGGCACCTTCTTGTGTTCCAGCAACTACCTTCGAAACGGCAGGGGCTGAAATATCACTCAAAGATATCGCTTACCTTTTTTCATTCAAAGAGGTTGGGTATTTAGCTGAAATGATGAATTTTCCGGGTGTTTTGAATGATGACCCCCTTGTATTGGAAAAAATTGCACTTGCACATGCTTATAATAAGCCAGTAGATGGTCATGCTCCGGGTTTAAGAGGTGCAGCTGCAAAAAAATACATCAGTGCTGGTATTGAGACAGACCATGAATGTTTTACGAAGGCTGAGGCATTAGAGAAGTTAAAGTTGGGTATGAAAATCTTAATTAGAGAGGGAAGTGCAGCCAAAAACTTCGAAGAATTAATCCCCTTAGCTGAAGATTATTATGCTGATATGATGTTTTGCTCAGATGATAAGCACCCAGATAATTTGGTTGAAGGGCATATTAATCAACTGATTAAAAGAGCAATAAAAAAAGGTATTGATAAATTCAAGGTTCTCAGAATGGCCACGATTAATCCAATTTTACATTATAGAATGGGAATTGGGTTACTGAGAGAAGGTGATTGGGCAGATTTTATTGTGGTTGATAGTCTTGAAGAATTTAATATTGAAGAAACTTATATCAATGGCGAAAAAGTAGCAGAAAAAGGGGTAACATTTATAGAAAACTTGCAGAGCAAAGAAATTAATAACTTTAATTGTGAACCAATTACAGCTAGTCAATTAAAGATAGAGTTACCAGAGAGAGTTAACCAAATGAGGGTCATTGAAGTCATTGATGGCCAGCTTATTACCAATGAATTATTGGTTAAACCCAAAGTTGAAAATGGATTCGTTGTTTCGGATTTAGATAATGATGTTTTAAAAATAGTTGTTTTGAATCGCTATAAAACTTCTGCTCCATCAATTGCTTTTATTAAAAATTATGGATTAAAAGAAGGGGCTATTGCCTCATCAGTTGGACATGACTCACACAACATTATTGCTGTGGGTGTAGATGATGTATCAATCGCTGAAGCTATAAATTTAATTATTCGTGAAAAGGGAGGTGTTTCGGCTGTTAGTAATACTAAAAAGGGGGTTTTAGGTTTACCTGTCGCTGGATTAATGAGCAGTGCAGATGGTTATATGGTTGCAGAAAGTTATACTACAATAGATAAATTTGTGAAAGAGCAGTTAAAAAGTTCGTTAAATTCACCCTTTATGAGTTTGTCGTTTATGGCACTTTTGGTAATTCCAAGCTTAAAGCTTAGCGATTTAGGATTGTTTGATGGTGAAAAATTTGAATTTGTAGATTTATTTTTAAATGAATAAAAAAGGGGTATGTTTAAATACCCCTTTTTTAAATTTAATTAAACTTGATGGATTTAAACTTTATGATTTTA
>NZ_LXHX01000043.1:0-19398 GCF_001649495.1 Emticicia sp. MM
GTACCAACGTTACGACGTTGAATTACAGTACCAGTATAAACCTGAATACGCTCTTTGTTTCCTTCTACAATTTTAACGTGAACGTTAACTGTGTCACCAGCCTTAAAATCAGGTTGTGTTTGTCTCTTGCTAGCAAATTCTGCCTCGACTAACTTAATCAAATCCATTGTTTTGTTATTTACTTGATTATCAAATATTTACACGCTTAGTGAAGCGGCTGAACCGTACAAAGCCCAGCATTCGCCTAATCGGACTGCAAAGTTAATTAATCTTTGCTGTAAATCCCACAAACAACGAATGAAATTTTCGTTTGTTGTATTTGCTTGGACTAAAGTATAAAAAAAAATATTATTTGTAAAGTTTTATTTAAAAAATTATTTTTTTTTCGGGATGAATTACTTACAAATAAACCCTCTTCTTTTACCGCAAAGTCAAATAATCAAATAAAATGAGCTTCGTTGAAGTATTTCGATGAAAGGACCGAATATATTATGCGTATTTTTTTATGATTGCGATTTGTCCAGCATGATAGGTTGTATGTGAAATGATTCTACCAAATGCCTCTGCTTTGGTTTTTGTACCAAATTCTTGGGTTGAAATGGTTTTCTCCCAGTCTTCGTCGCTTTGTTTTTCAACGATACTTTTTAGAATAGTAAATGATTGATTGACATAAGCTACTAATTCCGCCACATTAGTCCATTCGCCCGTATCTTTTTTGTCAATTACAGTCTTTGCTGAAACTTTTACGGTGCTGTCGCCAAAGACATTTTTTGCAAATAGTAACTCAACATCACCAATGTGCCTAATCAGAAAACCAATGCTATTAGGCGAAGGACTTAGCTTTTTTTTTAAATCGTCCTCATGTAGATTTTGCAGTTGATTAGAGAATCGAGTACGGGCTTCAACCCATAATTCGAGTAGAATCGTAGTTTTACTTTTCATTGCTGGTAAGGTTATTTGACTAACGAAAAGGCATAAAGCATTTCGGTTAAGAAATCTCTAGCCGTTTGATACATTTACTCAATCCCATATATTTTTATATTGCAATATTGCGATAATATTTTCTTTAAAAAAAGAGAAATCGATAATTTCTCTTGGTAGAGCAAGCATAGATTTCCATCAGTTTTAACTAATTGTTTTGAAAGTCCACGCTACAATTCGACTGATTTTTTGACCCTGTGCCATATTGAAGGTTTTAACTTGAAGGGCATTTACTTGCTTTAGGTAATAGTAAATGCTTAGTAAATGTTCTTTTTTTGAAATTAAACTAGTAAACCATGTAATTTGTTGACTAATTTCTTTGCTTTCAAAAATCATATTTCTAACGAATGCTTCTTCACCACCTTCGCACCAAAGTTCGGCATTTTGTCCGCCGAAATTAAGTTTATTTGTATTTTTCAACCCTAAGTTTCTATTTTTTCTTTCGTTTCCCTCAGCAGCAGCTGTTGATGAAGCATGGAATGGCGGATTACAGATAGAAGCATCAAAAGATTCGTTTGGATTAATAATACCCTTAAATATATGATTGCTTGAAGGTTGTAATCTAAATTCAATTTTATTGGCCAAGACATTATTACTTTTTACGATATTTTGAGCCGATTTGATGGCAACTGGGTCAATATCTGCACCAACAAAATCCCAACCGTAGGCTTGCGAACCGATAATTGGATAAATACAATTAGCCCCTACACCAATGTCTAAGACTTTATTTCTTTTACCAGTTGGAATTGTGTTTTTATTGTTATCAGCCAATAAATCGGCCAAATAATGAATATAATCTGCCCGTCCTGGAATGGGTGGACAAAGGTAGTTTTGTGGAATATCCCAGTTGGGAATATTATAAAATTGTTTTAAAATAGCCTGATTAAGTGCTTTTACTGCATCTTGATCTGAAAAGTCAATACTTTCTGCACCAAATTTGTTCACAAAAACAAAAGGTTTTAATGCTTCATTGAGATTGGTTAGTTCTCTGAAATCATATCTAAATCGGTGGGGATTACGTGGATGTAATTCCAATTTTTCATTGGAAATTTCTTTTTTTTCTGACTTTGTACTCCCTTTTTTGTGCATGTTTTCTTTTTTTGCAAAAATACATCTGAATATTCATAAACAAAAAAAAGCACACGCTCTAAACGAAGAGGTGTGCTATACGTTATTTATTTAACCCTAAGTCTTTGCGTTTAAAATAGGCGTAGAATCAGCCTAATTCCCAAGATTTAATCCAAAATAATGCTTCTATAGCTTTTTATAATTTTGTAATAGTTTTGATAAGAGTATAGTAAGTTGTGTGGATTCAACAAACTTTCATGGCTCATTATTGATAATGCAAAGTTAGTCTATAAAATAGGAATAGAAGTAGAGTTAAATTACGATAATCATTAGGGGTTTTTACTTGAATTTATTTATATTCACCAAAATATCTGACTCAAATTAGAGATACAACAAACAAAAACGACAAAATGAATATTCAAGGAAAAGCCAAAGAACAACTTACCTATGATGCCATTGTGGTGGGCTCTGGAATTTCAGGAGGATGGTCTGCCAAAGAACTTACAGAAAAAGGTCTTAAAGTATTGATGCTTGAACGTGGTAGAATGATTGAACACGTGAAAGATTACCATACGGCGATGAAAGCTCCATGGGAATTTCCACACCATAATCTTAAAATGTCTGATGAAGATTTAAAAAAATATCCAATTCAAAATCGAACAGGTTTTGCTATTACTGAAGCAACCGCTCATCATTTTGTTAATGATTTAGAGAACCCTTATATCGAAGAGAAACCTTTTGATTGGATTCGTGGGTATCATGTTGGGGGGCGTTCGTTGATGTGGGGTAGATATTCGTTTAGGTTTTCGGACATTGATTTTGAGGCTAATGCAAAGGAAGGAATTGCTGTTGATTGGCCCATAAGATATAAGGATATCGCTCCTTGGTATGACCACGTTGAGCGTTTTGCTGGTATAGCTGGCAACAGAGATGGTCTTCCACAATTACCTGATGGTGTTTTTCAACCAGCTATGCCTGATAATTGTATAGAAAGCCATTTTAGAAGTACAATTAATGGTAAGTTTTCTGATAGAAAAGTAATTTCGGCAAGAGCCGCTCATTTAACAGAGCCAACTGAAGAACAATTAAGTTTGGGGCGTGCAAAGTGTCAGTATCGCAATATGTGTATGCGTGGTTGTCCGTTTGGTGCGTACTTTAGTAGTCAATCGGCAACAATTCCAGCCGCACGTAAAACAGGTAATTTGACTATTAGACCGCATTCGATTGTAAATTCAATTATCTATGATGAGAAAACGGGTAAAGCATCAGGAGTAAGAGTCATTGATGAACAAACTAATGAATGGTTGGAGTTTAACGCAAAAGTGATTTTCTTGAATGCTTCAGCCTTGGGCTCTACTTATATTTTAATGAATTCAAAGTCCAACCGTTTTCCAAATGGTATGGATGATAGTGGTCAGTTAGGGCACAATTTAATGGACCATCATTTTCATGTTGGTGCGAACGGAGAATATGATGGAGATTTAGATAAAGTTTATTTCGGAAGGCATCCAGCAGGACTTTATGTGCCAAGATTTAGGAATATTAATGGCGATAAACAAAGTTTTAAGCGTGGATATGGTTTTGAAGTTTATACATGGAGAGATGGTTGGGGAAGTAATGCGGAGATGGAAGGTTTTGGACAAAATTTTAAAGAAAAAAATACTGAGTTTGGTAACTGGAAAATGATTTTAGATGCTTTTGGGGAATGTTTGCCTTATTTTGAAAATAAGGTTTCGTTGACCGATGAGCAAAAAGATAAATGGGGGCAACCTGTTTTGAAATTTGACGCACAACATCGAGAAAATGAAATTGCCATGAGAAGTGATGCCCAGCAACAGGCCATTGCAATGATGGAAGCTGCCGGATTTAAAAATATTGAGGGTTTTGATTCAAAAGCAACGATTGGCTTAAGTATTCATGAAATGGGTACAGCTCGTATGGGCAATGACCCCAAAACGTCTGTCTTCAACAAATTTAATCAACATCATGCAGTAAAGAATGTTTTTTGTACTGATGGAGCAGTTATGACCTCTTCGCCTTGTCAAAATCCATCATTGACCTACATGGCACTTTCTGCAAGAGCAGCGAATTATGCCGTTGAAGAGTTGAAGAAAATGAATTTATAGTTTTATGATGAAATACAGCAAATTTACAGAGGAGTAAGATTTAGTTTTGAAAAGATAATTTGGATACTTTTATATTAAGTATCCAAATTATTTATACTTTTCGAGTGGGTAATTAGAGCCTACACTTTTACCTTAGCTTTCAAATCTTCTCCACCTCCAAAACAGCATTTTTATTTAATCTACCGTATAAATGCGGGAAATATTCATTATTTGTGGCTAATTCATATTTTAACTCAGCAGTGAGCTTTTCTGTATCAACATGTAGTTTTATTAAATTGGTTTGACCAACATAATACCTTTCTAAAACACCCGCTACTTGGGTGCTAGTACTTAAGTGGATAAATGTTTCTTCATTGAAAGTTGGACTTTCGTAATAGTCTAAACCTTCAAATTTATCGAACCATGATTGTGGGGTAATGTGATATATTATTGCCATTTCTTAAAAATTTGACTATAAAAAAACGCCCATTTGGGCGTTTTCATTATGCTTTTACTTTTCCCCAGCCCATTGTTGAAACCATCCAATTGGGTAGAGGTTTTTGTGTTTTTCTTTTCTTCAAATCAAGATACCAACCGATTTTCTTTAAAATTGGTACTTTG
The DNA here is from genome assembly GCF_001649495.1 of Emticicia sp. MM. Classification (NCBI taxonomy): domain Bacteria; kingdom Pseudomonadati; phylum Bacteroidota; class Cytophagia; order Cytophagales; family Leadbetterellaceae; genus Emticicia; species Emticicia sp. MM. The sequence goes on from NZ_LXHX01000043.1 coordinate 4,776, forward strand.
TGTGTTTCTACAAACTCAATTAATGTCCCATCGGGGTCTTCTAAGTAAGTAAATCTACCACCTGCTTTGCCCATAGCAAAGGTGTCGGCACTATCAACTGTAAATGGAAAACCATTTTCAGCACAACGTTTTTTCAGGGCATCCATATCAAGTGTATCAAAACACACGTGAATAAAGCCGAGGTCTCCCCAACTTCTACCTTCAAATATTGTTTTAGGAGTTCTGTCCAATGATTGTACTAATTCAACTTCCACATTCCCCAATAATCTACTAAACGCTCCATTATTGCTCATTGATTTTCGAAGTAAAACTCTACGAAATTGCTTGTTCTGAGCATCCAAAGAACTAAAGTCTTCAAAAGTGCCAGTTTTATCATAAACTAACTCGTTTATTTGAAGTACATCTTTGTATAATTTTAGGGCTTTATCAATATCACTGACACCAATTACAACGCCTACAACGCCACCAGTAAGACTGATATTAGCTTTGAACCAAGAATCATCATTTACAATCTGTAACTGGTTGCCATAGCTATCTTTAAGCCATGAAACAGCTTTGTTTTCGGGAGACTGGTTTGTAGAAAGGCCTTGCTTTTGGGCGAATTGGTTAACATCAGTTGACTTTATTTTTACGGCAAAAATGCCTAAATCGCCAATTTGAGGTTCGAAATTAGGAGCAAGAGGTTCTGGCCGATTCGATTGCCAAATTTCGGCACCACCACCACCAGCCATATTAAGGGCCAAAATGGCTCTTCTTTGACGAACGACACCATTGGTATGACGGGTCATGAGTGTAGCTTCTGCTACATCATCAAAAAGCGGGACATTCAATCCTAAAGTTCTATTGTACCATGCAAACGCTTCTTGGGCATTTCTTACTCCGATTCCAACTTGCTGAATTCCACTAATTAATTCTGACATATAAAAAAACTAATAGGTTTAGGTATTACTCTTTCAATGATGACAGTCAAAGAGTAAATTACCCTCATGTGTCAAAAAAATTTAACGGTAATCTAACATTTGGCGGTAAGTTTCCACCATTTCTTGTTGCGAGGCACGTCCACTTAAAAACATCCTCATTACCTTAAAATTTGCTTTCTGAACTCGAAGATAGGAATTTGTTTCGTATTTTCGGGCAGAAACAATGACATTTTTTGGAATAATACCGAATTTTAGCTCTTTTTTAGCTCTCAAGATAAACTCATAATCTTCCATAATTTGATGATTTTCACAAAAACCACTCATTTTATCAAAGTCAGATTTTCTAATAAAAAGGGTTTGGTCGCCACCTCTACACCAAATAAATGGAAATCTCGTGCAAAATGCATTAATTTTTAATAACCAATTTGAAGAATTGAATTGGTATCTATAACAACCAAAGTCAATTCCGTTTTCCAAAGCTTTAATAATATCATTGGCAAAATCTTGATGAATTATCGTGTCAGCGTGTACAAAATAGAGTATTTCGCCTTGAGCAATTTTAGCTGCGGCATTCATTTGTATTCCTCTACCTTTTCTTGAAGACTTAATTGTTTTTGCTCCCAATTTCTGAGCAATCTGTATAGTTTGGTCAACCGAGTTTGGAGAATCAGAAACGATTATTTCTTGTAGATGAACACCACCATATTGATGAATTCTTTCTATCAATGCACCAATATTTTCGGCTTCATTATAAGTTGGTATGATTACACTTATTTTCAATGGATTAACAGATAAATTTTTACAGTTTTTTGTTAATTTACGATAAAAAGTTTAGAATAGTTTTTTTGTGGAATCATAAATGAAAATATTGTCGTTACATCAGATTAGAGAAGCCGATTGTTTTACTATTGAGCACGAGCCTATTGCCTCTATAGATTTAATGGAACGAGCTTCCAGAGCATTTGTCAATTGGTTTTGTAAGAGCTTTGAAACAGGAGATTACAAAGTAAAAGTATTTTGTGGTCTTGGTGATAATGGTGGTGATGGCCTTGCCATTTCTAGAATGTTACACCCTTTAGGTTATGATGTTGAAGTATATGTGGTAAAGTATTCTTCTAAAGAATCGGACAATTTTAATATAAATTTCAATAGATTAAAAACTCAAATTGAAGTGAATGTTATTGATGATGAGCAGTTTACGTTAAGTTTAAATAGCGGTGATATTATCATTGATGCCCTTTTAGGGTCGGGAATTTCAAGGTCAATCGAAGGTTTACTTAAAACGGTAGTTGAACAAATAAATAAGAGCGAGGCAATGATTATTTCGGTAGATATTCCATCAGGTCTTTTAGCGGATAAGCCTAATAATCAATCAGATACCATTATCAAAGCGTTCCATACTGTATCGTTTCAAGTACCCAAATTAGCTTTTATGTTACCACAAAATGCTGAATTTGTGGGTAATTGGCACATCGTTGATATTGGCTTGTACCAAGCATTTATCAATAAGGCTGAGGTTGTTTTTTTCTATTCAACACCACAAGAAGTTGAAAAACTAATTAAGCCAAGAGCAAAATTTTCTCATAAAGGTACTTATGGACACGCTTTGTTGATTGCTGGAAGCTATGGTATGATGGGAGCGGCCATTCTTAGTGCACGTGCTTGTATGCGTTCAGGCGTTGGAAAGTTGACGGTACATTCGATAAGTTCTGGTTTGCCCATTTTGCAAACAGTTTTACCCGAGGCGATGTATTGGGAAGTTTTAAACAATGATAAATTTCTGACGACTGACTTTAAAATTGAAGATTTGAACAGCCGTTTTCAAGCAGTGGGTGTAGGGCCGGGAATTGGTGTTCACGAAGAAACAGGGATTTCCTTGATAAAACTATGTAGGCTATGTAAAGAGTTGGTAATCCCCATGGTCTTAGACGCCGATGCACTTAATATTTTCGCTTCTCAGTTTGGTGATGATTTTACAAACGAAATTCCAGAAAATAGTATTCTTACTCCACACCCCAAAGAATTTAGAAATTTAGTTAATCAATCATGGAATAATGACTATGAAAAGTTAGAGCTATTGCGAAAGTTAGCTATTCAAAATAAACTCATTGTTTGCTTGAAAGGGGCAAATACGGCCATAGCTTTACCTAACGGAACGATTCATTTTAATTCATCGGGGAATGCTGGTATGGCTACTGCTGGCAGTGGTGATGTACTAACAGGTATTATTACAGCTCTTTTGGCACAAGGTTATTCTCCTGATGAAGCAGCAATTTTGGGTGTTTATATGCACGGCAAAGCCGGAGATATAGCAGCTGAAAAATTTGGAATGACCAGTATGATTGCAAGCGATATTATTGAGAATATACGCTTTTAAAAGAATATTTAGTTGTTGTTTCAAAAGTAAAAAGAACTTGTTGTTTGGTCTTCTGAATCAAAAAATAACAAACCCTCTGAATTGGAATCTAACTTTCCTAAAACCTCACCATTTGAAAGCCAAACAGCCGATTGACCTTTGGCAACAAAATCTTCTGCGGGGCCTACCGAATTGCACATTAAAACAGTAAAATTAAAACATTGAGCAATTTTTGGGTAGTGATTATAAGCTTTTTCCAAACCTTTGGTAGATTTTGCAACACTAGCTATATATAAATTAGCTTTAGCTTTGGCCGCTTTTTCGGCGTGTTTTTCTAATAACGATTCAAAACAAATCGCTGGAGCAATCAAATTATTTTCCTGCGAAATTAAAACTTCATCATTACATGTTACAAAATAGGGTAGCTCATCGGCATGAAGAATCTGTTTTGAATATACTTTTAAGGGAAGATTTTTTTGAAAAATAAGCATGCTAATACTTACTCCCAGAGCTTGTAAAAGTGGTGCACCAATACAAATGGTAATATTTGATTGGTTGCTCAGCATTTGAAATATGTCAAATCGTTTATCGGTTGGAGTTGTGGCTAAAGTTCTAGCAAGTGTTGGTTCATAAGAGCTGATTGATAATTCTGGGAAGAAGATAAAATCAGCCTTCATTTCAATGGTTTTTTCAATACAATTTACGTGTTTCTGTATATTTTTTTCAATTTCACCTCTATAAGATTGAATTTGTGCAAGACATATTTTCATAAAAAAGGGGATTTTGTTCGATATTAGCGAAAAATCCCCTTTTTACTAAATTTTTACTCAATAATTAAAAACTCTACTCTTCTATTTTGTTTGCGACCTTCCTCTGTGTTATTATCAGCAATTGGCTTTGTATCGCCATAACCTTTGAATTGAATTCTATATCCGGGAATTCCTTTGCTGATTAGGTATTCTCTAACATTGTAGGCTCTTTCTAGTGATAATCGCTTATTTTGGCTTGCTTCGCCCACATTATCGGTATGACCTTCAACAATGATATTCATTTTAGGGTCATCTTTGAGCATTTTTAATAAACCATTCAGTTGTTCGTACGAATTAGGTAAAAGTTTTGATTCTCCAATTTCGAAATATACTTTATCAAGCCTAAACTTATTTTCCTCAATCATTATTGGTTTATTTTCTTCCTTTTTACTCTCAACTACTTTTGGCGTTTCTTTGACTGTTTCGGGTTTCTTGATTTCTTTCTCAATTGGATTTAGATAAAAGCTCTGATTAAACAGTTGACTTTTATCTAGTTTCGATAAATCCATGCTCTCTTGCGTATTTTCATAGCCTTTGGCCGAAGCAATAAAAGTATAGGCTTCAGGTTTAATTTTAAAGGTAAATTCTCCTGTCGGAGTGGTTTTTACTGAATCAGATTTTTGTGCATCAAAGTCATAACGGTACAAAACTTTTCCAACAATCGGTTTATTGGTTTTAGAGTCGATTAGTTTACCTTTGATTGTAAGCATGACCTCTTCATCTTCTCTAGGTGCTGATTTTTTTGTATCAGTTGGTGGAACTTGCACCAATGGGTTATTGATATGAACCCCATAGAAATTCCAATATTTATGACTATCCTCTGGACGATTTTTACCTTCTATCAAATTAAAGGTTTCAATACCGGGGTCGAGTTTTTCAAAATACACTATAAATCTATATTTCTCTCCTGGAACAACTTCTTTTTCTTCTGGTAATTCGGGAATCCCAGTACATTTAACATATTTGAATCGTTTTCCATTTCCGTTAATATAGCTTTTAGGATTAAAAGAAATGGTATAACCACTATTTCTTCTTGGTTGGTTTTGATAAGGGAATTGAAATTGATAGTTATTTCCGCTTGCTTGGGTAATCTGATAGGAGAAATAGACAATGGTATTATTGCCACGAATTTCAACTTTTGTTATATCGGTTTCGTAGCTGGTTTGGTCATCAATCTCGGGCATTTTTGTGATTATTTGACCAAAACTATTGAGAAAAGATAAAATAAAAAGTGTTGATAATAATTTTTTCATCGTGTTGAATGTTCAATTTTACTCCACCAAAAAAACGATTGTAGGTATTTTTTAGTTTATTTGTGGTTGTTAATTTTTGTTAAATAAAATTCAATGAAAACCCTTAACGATTTACTACAATTGGGAGACCCTCGTTTATATGAGGTTTGCGAGCCTGTTCAAGAAAATGAATTGCCAATGGTTAAAGAATGGGTGGCTGATTTACACAATGTTATGGAAAAAATCAGAGCCAAATACAAATTTGGTCGTGGAATTGCTGCTCCGCAGTTGGGTATTATGAAGCGATTAATTTATTTGAATTTGAATACACCTTCAGGAAGTATTCCATACATTATTATTAATCCAGTATTTGAGAATTTGAGTGAAGAGCTATTTGAACTTTGGGATGATTGTATGTCTTTCCCAAATTTGTTGGTCAAAGTTAAACGCCATCAATCATTGACTATTAAGTATTTAGACGAAAATTGGCAACCCAAAGTTTGGAAAGTGGAAGGGGCAATTTCTGAACTTTTACAACATGAATTTGACCATCTTGAAGGTATTCTTTGTACCATGCGAGCCATTGATAATCAATCTTTTAAATGGAGACCAACGCCTGATTCTAATTGAAAATTTAGATTAAAAAATGATGAAAAAATCCCCCTTGTGCGTAGGTGTGTGCGAATGTGGGGTTGTCAAAACGATTGTAATAGTACCAACCATGCTTCTTTGACTTTATTTTGTTCCAATAATTTGGCTGCTTCGGCATGTAATAAATTATCAAGAAATGCACAGCCGTACATTACTTGCTCAATAATATTTTGCATGACTGAAGATTCCTTGTAAGCTAAAACTTCTTCTTGGCTTGGTAATTCTTCAATATTTCCTAATTGCCCTAAATGATTACCTGTAAGTATTTTAGATAATCTGATACTTTCAGGAATGGCGTCATAACCAATGCCAATTTTGGTGTTTGGTTTTTCTACTTCAAACATCGAATCATTATTCGCACGCACGTACCAATCTCCTCCCATGCGTACTACCCAATCGGTTTTTGTTTGGTCTATTTTGTTGTGTTCATTTAGTATTAGTTCAGAAAAATGAGCCATAATTACCTCACAAATAACCATGTTCATGGTGCCAATTTGTTTGATTTCCAGTACTTTACATTCAAATTGTGCTTTTGATTCTTTTACTCTTGGCGGTTGAACTAAAATAGATTTTTCCTCCGTAAATCCTGCTTTTATAAATTCGTTTGTACCCTTTGGATATTCTACACTTGAGAGTGACATTTGCTGTACCATATTGTAATCAACAATATTGATGACTACTTCAGGAATTTCTTCAAGATTTAGTATTGTATCTTTTTTAGAGCCATCACGTCCTCGATTATTAGGGGCAAAAACCAAAATTGGGGGATTTATGCCCATAATATTAAAAAAACTAAATGGACTCAGATTTACATTACCTTCTTTATCAATTGTACTCGCAAAAGCAATGGGTCTTGGGGCTACTGCACCCGTCATGTAGCTATAAAAAACTCTTGGATCTAATTCTTTTGGATTTAACGTTAGCATGTTTTTTGTTGAAAAATAACCCTCTGCCCTATGTAATAATTTCCCCTTTGAAGCAGGCAGGGGATGTAAACTATATTTAAACTATTTTACCAAATACTTCTCCAAACCCAACACGTTTTCCATCTTTTTCGCAAAAACCGTGCATCGAAACTCTATCTCCATTTTCGAGATATGTTCGGGTTTGTCCATCGTTTAAACTAATTGTGTTTTTACCTGCCCAAGTTAGCTCAAGTAATGAGCCATAAGAATTTGCTTCAGAACCACTGATAGTTCCAGATGCTAAAATATCGCCAATTTTTAAGTTGCATCCATTCACCGTGTGGTGGGCTACTTGCTGGGCAATATTCCAATACATATATTTAAAATTTGTCTTACAGATGGTGCTTTCGTTTAATCTAACCGCAAGTTTGATATCAAAATTCCTTGCACCATCTATTTGTAGATATGGCAATGGCGTAGGGTCTTGAATGGGGCCATTCACACGAAAATCTTCTAATGCATCAATCATTACCACCCATGGAGAAATTGAAGAGGCAAAGTTTTTACCTAAAAATGGGCCTAAAGGTAAAGTTTCCCAACGTTGAATATCACGAGCCGACCAATCATTGAAAAGTACAAATCCAAAAACATAATTTTCGGCGTCTGCTACTTTTATTTGTTCTCCTTGTTGGCTGTTTCTTCCAATAATAGCACCTATTTCTAATTCAAAATCTAATTCTTTAGTATATCCATAAATTGGACTAGCAGAATCTGCGGGTTTAAATTGCCCCATCGGTCTGTGTATATCAGTACCCGAAACTACAATCGAACTGGCTCTTCCATGATAAGCAATCGGAATATGTTTCCAATTTGGATAAAGTGGATTATCTGGTCTGAAAATTTTTCCTGCATTGGTCGCGTGTTCAATGCTTGAATAAAAATCAGTATAATCACCAACTTTTACGGGCATGTGTAAGTTTAGCTCATCAATTTTATGAAAAAGGGCATCAAAATGTCTTTTTAAAGGAGAATTTTCAACTAATAACCATTCTTGGATTTGTAATCTGACTTCATTGCAGCGTTTACGCCCCAGCCCAATAAATGGATTAAGAGAATTTTGATTGAAAATATTTCTAGGAATTTCAAGTAGTCCTAACTTTCGAGCAAGTTCTAAATCAATTACCCATTCACCAATTCGGCAACCTACGCTTGGTTTTGATTTTTTTTTACTGAAAATTCCGAATGGAAGATTAAATATTGAAAAGTCGCTATCTTTAGATATATCGAGCCAAGTATTCATTTTTTGATTATTTACAAAATCAGTTTACAAACTTCAGTATTGTAAACTGATTTTGTAAACTATTGATTATTTATCGCTCACGTTTTTATAAATCGTGTCCATAATTCTCACCAGATGGTCGTAATCTTCATCGGTTAAACTACCCCAAGATTTCCTTCGAATATCAGCAATAACCACTAATGCATTTTCGTGCAGTTTTTCACCTTCTTCGGTCAAATAAATATTAAATTTACGTCGGTCATCATCGGCCATTTGGCGTCTAACTAATCCTTTTTCAACCAATAAATCTAAGATTCTGGTAATCGTCGGAGCATCTTTTGCGGTATCTACTGCCAAGTCATTTTGACTAATCCCTGCTTTGGGCTTAATGTGGTCAATAACCACCCATTGGTCAACAGTTAAGTCAATTCCGCCGTCAGTAAGTCCCTTTTGCATGAAACTTCTGATTCGTTTGATGGTGGTATCAATCTTGAAATAGTAAGAACGCTTATCTAAGTGAGTCATTTATTTAAAATTCAGTCTTTTTCTACTTTAGTTTTGGAAGTTAGCTTTTAGCAGAGTAACTATCTGATTGAGAGATTCGGTTTTTATGAAAATTTGCAAAAGAAATATTGATAAAAGTGCGAAAATTCCAAAGAATATCCAAAGATAAAAGCTAATTGCCAATTACTACAAACAATATTAATTACAAAAGTAGAAAAATCCTTCAATTATTGATACACTAATAATTGACGTTCTAAAATTTCTTCAAATTTTTTTAATGATTGATAAAGTTGTTCGTAAGATTCAATGACAAAGTATTTTTTTTGATAAGCATCAATTTTAACCTCTGTATTTAGAATCTTCTCAATATTATAGGTCACTCTTTCGGGAACCCCACTCACTAAACTATAGACACTTTCTCCGCTTGAAGAAATGATTCCACCACCATAAATTTTTAATTGGTTATTTTCACGAATCAGTCCAAATTCTACCGTAAACCAGTAAAGTTTTTGGAGCAATTTTATTGCTTCTTCAATATGAATATACTTGAGAGAAATAACACTAAACTCAGCGAGGAAATCGCAAAAAGCTTGATTTGTCAACAAAGGAATATGCCCGAAGGTATCATGAAACATATCAGGTTCTTCTAAATATTCTAATTGCTCTTTAGTTCTAAGCCATGTTGAGGCTGGAAACTTTTTCGATGCCAAAAGTTCGAAAAATTCCTTAATTGGTACTAAACCCTCACACGCCACAACTGTCCATCCAGTTAATGCTTGAAGTTTTGGATTTATTTCTGTATCAAAATTCGGAATATGTTCTGCTGTAAAGCCAGCCTTATCAATTCCTTCTAAGTAATCAATGCTGGCAATTGCAGGTAATTTCTGCATTTGTCGTTCGAAAAGTAATTTCCAAACTTCTTGGTCGGCGGAGGTGTATGCTTGATAATTTTGATTCATTTTCAGAATGATTTAAAATTATTCTATAACGTTCCTCTTAAAATTTGTTCACGTTCAATTGCTTCAAAAAGGGCTTTGAAATTGCCTTTTCCGAATGATTTTGCCCCTTTTCTTTGAATAATTTCAAAGAACATTGTTGGACGTGGTTCGATTGGTTTAGTGAAAATTTGAAGTAAATATCCTTCTTCATCACGGTCAACCAAGATTCCTAGCATTTTAAGTTGTTCGATTTCTTCTTCAATATCTCCAACTCTACTTCGCAAATCTTCGTAGTAGCTATCTGGTACTTGTAAAAATTCAACACCATGATTTCGCAAGTGCGTAACCGTTGTAATAATATCATCAGTAGCAACCGCCAAATGTTGTACGCCAGAACCCTCATAAAAATCTAAGTATTCTTCAACTTGTGAGCGTTTTTTCCCCTCGGCTGGTTCGTTAATTGGAAATTTGATTCGACCATTACCATTCGACATCACCTTGCTCATCAAAGCGGTATATTCGGTAGAAATATCTTTATCATCAAAACTTACCAACTGATTGAAACCCATCACGTTTGAATAGAAATTTACCCACTCGTTCATGGCATTCCAACCTACATTCCCAACAATGTGGTCAATATACTTCAAACCAACTGGAGCAGGGCGATAAACTGGATTCCAAGGTCGGAAATTTGGTAAAAAGATACCTTTATAGGCATTTCTTTCTACAAAAATATGAACAGTATCACCGTAAGTATGAATACCTGAACGAACCACTTTTCCATTTTCATCCTCTTCGACAACGGGTTCAAAGTAAGGCTTCGCTCCACGAGAAATGGTCTCGTAGTAAGCATCGCTGGCATCATCAACCCAAAGGGCAACAACCTTTACACCATCGCCATGTTGGTCAATGTGACGTCCAATTTCAGTATTTCCGTGTAAAGGAGAAGTTAATACTAATCTAATTTTACCTTGTTGAACAACGTAACTTTCTCTGTCACGGAGACCAGTTTCTAAACCTGCATAAGCTAAAGGTTGAAAACCAAATGCTGTTTGGTAATAATGGGCAGCTTGTTTGCAGTTTCCTACATATAATTCAATGTAGTCTGTGCCATTGATTGGTAGGAAATCATTTTTTTGATCGGTAATATTTTGAGTTTCTTGAAGTAGCATTTTATTATTTTTTTTAGAATGTTGATATAAATTTTGAATTAACACGAAGCCATTAAGAACATAGAGAAATACTAAATGAAACTACTTGCTCTTAATGTCTTTTTGGTATCTATCGCTCAGTTTTAACTAATCTATCCAACTCTGAAAATATTTGCCATCATCATATTTCATGGCATTTTCAGTAATCATCAATGGGCGGAAAGTATCAACCATGACAGCCAATTCATGCGTTTCCTTTTTACCAATGCTTCGCTCCATTGCTCCCGGATGTGGTCCATGCGGAATTCCGCCAGGATGAATGGTAATATGGCCTTTGGCAATATCATTTCTACTCATAAAATCTCCATCTACATAATAAATTACTTCATCGGAGTCAATATTTGAGTGATTATATGGTGCTGGAATGGCTTTTGGATGATAATCGTAAAGCCTCGGGCAAAATGAGCAAACTACAAAAGCATCAGTTTGAAAAGTTTGATGTACTGGCGGTGGTTGGTGAATTCGACCAGTTATTGGCTCAAAATTATGAATTGAGAAGCCCCAAGGATAATTGTAACCGTCATAACCAACTACATCGAAAGGATGATATTGGTAAACTAATTGATGAAGTTGATGTTGTTTTTTTATTTTAATTAGAAATTTACCTTTCTGGTCGAATGTTTCTAAAACTTCTGGAAGTTTATAATCTCTTTCGCAAAAAGGCGAACTTTCAAGGAGTTGTCCAAAATGATTTCGGTAACGTTTTGGCGTATAAATTGGTGAATGGGATTCGACATAAAAAATTCGATTGTCTTCTGTATCAAAATCAATCTGATAAATCATTCCTCTCGGAATAATCAAATAATCTCCATATTCAAAACTAATGTTCCCAAGTTGAGTACGAAGTGTTCCAGAACCCTTATGGATAAACAACAGCTCATCTGAATCGGCATTTTTATAAAAATAGTCTCGTAATGACTTTTTCGGAGCAGCCACACCAATGATGCAATCTTTATTGAACATCATCGGCTCACGACTTTCAAGAAAATCATCTTTGGGTTCCACATTAAAACTAATAAACTTACGCATCATCATGTTGTGCGTATTTGCTGATTTTGGTGTTAAGTCCTGACTTTCAAGGATTTGCATCACTTGCGTTGGTCGATGAATGTGATACATCAATGAAGCCATTCCATCGAAGCCAATTGTCCCAAACAATTGTTCGTAGTATAAACTACTATCGGGCTTTTCAAATTGAATATGCCTTTTGGCTGGAATTTTCCCAAGTTTATGATAGATAGGCATTTTTTTGAATGATTTATCTAAAATTCTATTAATTGCTTTGCTAACTATTGTTGTGCATACAAAATTATAAATAATATTTGTTATGACAATTAAAATATAACTATTTTTTTATTTGTTTAAATTATACCAAGCAGAATAGTAAGATTATAGGACAAGTTTTTAACTTGTCAATCGGAGAGAAGTAATATGAAAAGGAAATGTAGTGGGCGTATCGCATACACCCACATAGATAGGGAGTTAAACTAAATTATCGAGCCAAAGAATGATTTTCTTGAAAACTTCAGCTTTTTCGGGCTCATTATGAGTTTCGTGATAAAGACCTTCCAATGAAATAAAAGTTAAATTCTTACCAGCTTTTTGGGCAAAAAGTTCGCTTCCATGATGAGAGGTGAGTCGGTCGGCTGTGCCATGATAAAGTAAAGTTGGCACTGACAGTTTTGCAGCATTATCAATCGCCCATTGGCCGGTTTCTATCATTTCAATACCCATTTTGGCTGAAACTTTATCGTGCACTAAAGGGTCTTCATTGTATTTTTTCACTTCTTCTATATCTCTCGAGATGGCCGAAGAATCTAAACCGCTACTCAGACTTAACGATGGAAAAATTCCTTTCATCATTCGTCCAATAAAGAGTGTAATTTTCGAAGGTTGAAACGCTAATTGAAAATAAGGAGAAGAAAGAATTGCTCCAGTAATTTTAGGTTGACGACGGAGTAGGTAGTTAGCTACTAAATTCCCACCCATACTGTGACCATAAAGAATTTGTTTTGTATTCGGAAAATGCTCAGATGCTACTTTCAATAAAGTATCAACATCATTTAAAAATGTGTCAAAATCTGGAAAATGCCCACTTTTCCCTTCTGATTTTCCATGACCACGGTGGTCACAGCCAATTACAGAGTAGCCATTGCTCGTAAACATTTCAGCTACATGGTTATAGCGATTGATATGTTCGCCCATACCGTGCATGATGCAAATTACAGCTTTTGTTGGTAGTGTTGACTCCCATTTTTTGCCATAAATATTGAGTCCATCAGAGGATTTCCAAGATAATTCGGTAGTGTTCATAAGGTTTTTAGAATAGATTGATGGTTAAAGATATGAAAAACAAATCATAAGTTGATGTATGTTTGTGGCTTGGGTTGGTTTATTTATATTTGTGGGGGAAAAGCAAAGTTCAGGTGTGATGTAATGATTAAAGTTGAAAGTAAAATATTGTCCGATTATAAATTTATCGACTTATTTGCAGGGATAGGTGGTTTTCATATTGCTTTGTCATCGTTTGGTGCTTCATGTGTTTTTGCCTCAGAATGGGATAAATACGCAGCCGATAGCTATGAAGCAAACTTTAACCAAAGACCGTTCGGAGATATTACTCAAATAAATGAAATTGATATTCCTAAACACGATATTTTATGTGCAGGCTTTCCATGTCAATCATTTTCTATTTCGGGTAAACAAATGGGGTTTGAGGACATTAGAGGTTCACTTTTTTTTGATATTGTTCGCATTATAAATTTTCATAAGCCGAAGGTAGTTTTCTTAGAAAATGTTAAAAACTTGGTTAATCATGATGAAGGCCGAACTTTAAAAGTTGTTATAGATACACTTGAAAGTGTTGGTTATAAGGTTTTTACAAAGATATTAAACTCAAGTAATTTTGGTTTGCCGCAAAACCGAGAGAGAATTTATATTGTTGCATTTCTCACAAATATCGATTCAAATGGCTTTTCATTTCCAAAGCCTACTAACGAACCTACTTCAGTAGAGGAGATTTTAGAAACAAATCCAGTTGACGTAAAATTTATTGAGCGAGATGATATTCAGTTTTACAAAACGTATTTATTTCAAGATACACTTTTCGGGAAAACTAAAATCAACAAACCTCTGCAAATTGGTAAAGTAAATAAAGGTGGACAAGGTGAACGTATTTACGACATACGTGGTCATGCAATTACACTTTCTGCACACGGAGGCGGAATTGGAGCAAAAACAGGGTTATATTTTATAAATGGTAAAATTAGAAGATTAACTACAAGAGAATGTGCCAGAGTGCAGGGGTTTCCAGAAGACTTTAAAATAACCCCAAATACTTCACAAGCATACAAACAATTCGGTAATAGCGTATCGATTAATGTTTTGCAAAGAATAATGATAGAAGTTCAGAAAATTTTACTTAAAAATGAACAAAGAACAATTAAAAGGTTCACAAACAGCAAGGAATGGGTTTCTTAACGAGGATGATATTGTTGAAAAATTCAATGCTTGGCAAATTGATGATGATGCTCAAAAATGGCTTTTGAAAATGGAATATCAATTATCCGAGATTGAGTTTGTCAAAGCGATAAAGCTAAGTGGTTTTAAAACTGATGTTCAAGTTCAGATAACAGTAAAACTAAAAGAAGCGATTGATGCTCAGAATCTACAAGTCAAACTCATAAGCAATCCAAAAGGGTTTAATCAGATAGATAAAAGATGGGTAGATAAATATGTTGAAATGTGGGATATTTCTCCCATAATTGTCTCTATATTAAAACGATATACAGGAGAAATTCAACCAAATATTAATACTC
>NZ_LXHX01000044.1:0-89360 GCF_001649495.1 Emticicia sp. MM
TGTCTCTATATTAAAACGATATACAGGAGAAATTCAACCAAATATTAATACTCCTAAGGATAAAAGAAGGATGTTTGCCAATGAATTTTCAGAAAATGAACAAGCGGAAATATTAAAATGGCTTAGTACCAATAAATCGCTTATTGTTTCGGATATTTTGAAAGGCAGAGGTCAATTCGCGGCAGAATGGATGTTGGTGGCACAAAAAACAAAATCGAATTCAAGATGGATTTTGAAACCAATGAATTTTTGTCTTAACTATTTTGGTAATGGAGCAGTTGAAATAACCGAAAGAGGTAATTTCAAAATAGGGAAAATAACAATGCAAAGAAAAGGCGGTGATGGAGGCAGAATCACAGCAAATATGCTTCAATTTAAGTTAAACCCTGCTGAATTATTTGAAAACGAATAAATTTAGAAATTAGTAAATACACTTCAAAAAATCAACAAAACCAAATGAAACAAGTATTAAAATCATTAAAAATCAAGTCTATCAATAATGGGCTAAGCACTGGAATAGAGAGTTGGGCAGGGAGCGGTAAAGTGCTGAGTTCATACTCACCAGTTGATGGACACTTGATTGGAAAAGTTCGTCAGGCAAACCGGGAAGATTATGATAAAGTCATAGAAAGTGCAAAAGCTGCTTTTAAAGTTTGGCGTAATATTCCTGCACCTAAACGAGGTGAAATTGTGCGTCAGATGGGCGATGCACTTCGTGAAAATAAAAATGCTTTAGGGCGTCTCGTAAGCTACGAAATGGGCAAAAGCCTGCAAGAAGGTTGGGGTGAAGTACAAGAAATGATAGATATTTGCGATTTTGCGGTTGGGCTCTCTCGTCAATTATATGGTCTTACGATGCACTCAGAGCGTCCGCAACACCGTATGTATGAGCAATGGCATCCAATTGGTATTGTTGGAATTATTACGGCTTTTAATTTTCCAGTAGCAGTTTGGTCATGGAATACCATGCTTGCTTGGATTTGTGGCGATGTTTGTGTTTGGAAACCCTCAGAAAAAACACCATTAACTGCCATTGCTTGTCAGAATATTATCCAAGATGTGTTGCGTAAAAATGATATTCCAGAAGGAGTTTCTTCGATAATTGTTGGCGATAGAAAAGTAGGAGAGTGGTTATCAAATGATACGAATGTTGCTTTAGTATCTGCTACCGGTTCTACAAGAATGGGTAAAGCGGTTGGTCAAGCTGTTGCCGCTCGTTTTGGTAAAAGTTTGTTGGAGCTCGGTGGAAATAACGCCATCATTGTCACACAAAATGCTGATTTAGATGTTGTAATCCCAGCAGTTGTTTTTGGAGCGGTCGGCACAGCTGGGCAACGTTGTACAACTACTCGACGATTATTCTTACACGAAAGTATCTTTGAGGAGGTAAAAGGACGATTAGTGAAAGCCTATTCTCAACTAAGAATCGGAAATCCATTAGATGTTCACAATCACGTTGGCCCTTTGATTGATTTGGATGCTGTTAATAACTATCAAACAGCTATTAATAATATTGTAAATGAAGGAGGAAAAGTGCTTTGTGGAAATGAAATTTTAAGTGGAACAGGCTATGAATCAGGTTGTTATGTAAAACCAACTATTGTGGAGGTTGAAAGCCAAAGCCCGACCGTTTGTCATGAAACCTTTGCTCCAATTCTTTACATCAAGAAATTTAGTACGCTTGATGATGCCATCGAATTACAGAATGCTGTTCCGCAAGGTTTATCTTCTTCCATTTTTACCCTAAATATGCGAGAAGCTGAACAGTTTTTATCTTGTACAGGCTCAGATTGTGGCATTGCCAATGTAAATATTGGTACTTCAGGAGCTGAAATTGGTGGAGCTTTTGGCGGAGAAAAAGAAACGGGCGGAGGTCGTGAAAGTGGCTCAGATGCTTGGAAAAACTATATGCGTCGCCAAACCAATACCATCAATTATAGTTCACAACTGCCTTTAGCTCAAGGAATTAAGTTTGATTTATAAGATTAGATTATAAAAGCGAGACAAGAGCTAAATGATAAATTTTCTCTTGTCTCTTGTCTTTTATCTCTTGTCTATTGTCTAAAGTCTCATATCTAAATATCCAACTTCGTTTCATTCTTAATTTCGCTCATAACAAATGTGCTGTGCGTACTTCCAATGTTTTCGAGTGAAGCTAATTTATTCATCAAAAAACTTTGGTATTCACGCATATCATCAACCACAACTTTAATCATAAAATCGTACTCGCCAGAAATATTATGGCATTCAATTACTTCACTAAGCTTTACTATTTCCTCAACAAATCGCTTACCCGCTTCTTGTGCATGTTCTTTCAAACGAATGTTGCAAAATACCATTAAATCTTTTCCCACTTTTTCACGGTCAACAAGAGCAACATACTTTTTTATAATTCCTTCATTTTCCAATCTTCTTACACGCTCATAAACAGGAGTTGGAGATAGATTTAGTCTTGAAGCCAATTCTTTGGTAGTCAGATGTGCATTATCTTGTAATGACTTTAAAATTTCTCGGTCAGTGCTATCTAACTTTTGCATAGATAAAATGTCGTTTTTAACAAAAATATTTTCCAAATTTAAAAATAAAATTACTCATAAGTACTATTAATATAGATAAATTATCTATTTTTTTTGAAATTATTTAAAAAATCAATCTTTAAATCGTACTTTTGTGAGATAAATTTTGTTAATAGACTATTATTGATACATGAAGTGTGTAAGACACTTCAATCTAAGTAAAATAAAGAAAAAGTGGCGAACATTCAAGAAATATTAAAAGAAAGAATCCTTGTACTTGATGGTGCAATGGGGTCGATGATTCAGACTTTCAAATTGACAGATGCTGATTATCGTGGCGAAAGATTTAAAGATTTCCCACATGAAGTAAAAGGCAATAATGATTTACTTTCAATTACAAAACCTGAAGTTATCAAGAATATTCACCGTCAGTATTTAGAAGCTGGAGCCGATATTCTTGAAACCAATACTTTTTCGGGTACGTGGGTAGCAATGGCCGACTACCACATGGAAGATTTGGTGTATGAACTCAACTATGAATCAGCAAAAATTGCTCGTGAAGTAGCCGATGAGTTTACTACTAAAAACCCTAACAAACCTCGTTTTGTGGCTGGTTCAATGGGGCCTACAACTCGTTTGAGTTCGATGTCACCCGATGTGAATAATCCGGGTTATCGTGCCATTACTTTCGACCAATTAGTAGATGCATTTTATGAGCAAGTTAGAGGCTTGGCAGAAGGTGGAGTAGATTGTTTTTTGGTTGAAACAATTACCGATACACTTAATGCCAAAGCGGCTTTATTTGCTATTAGCCAATACAATAGAACTACTGGAAAGAATATTCCTACAATGGTTTCGGGTACAATTACCGATGCCTCTGGACGTACACTTTCTGGACAAACAACTGAGGCTTTTTTGACTTCAGTTTCACACTTGCCATTACTTTCAATTGGTTTAAACTGTGCCTTAGGTGCTGATTTGATGCGTCCATACGTACAAATTTTAGCTCAGAAAGCTCCATTCTTCACATCAGCACACCCGAATGCAGGTTTACCGAATGAAATGGGCGAATATGACCAGTCGCCAGAGCAAATGGCCTTGATTATTGATGATTTCCTTAAAAATGGATTTGTAAATATTATTGGCGGATGCTGTGGCACTACGCCTTCACACATCCAGGCAATTGCTGAGGTTGCAGCAAAATATAAACCACGCGAAATTCCGGAAGAAACGCCTATTCAAAAATTATCTGGTTTAGAACCTTTAAATCTTACCAAAGAAACCAATTTTGTAAATGTTGGTGAGCGTTGTAACGTAACCGGTTCTAAGGCTTTTGCTCGATTAATTCGTGAAAGTAAATATGATGAAGCATTAAGTGTTGCTCGTAATCAAGTAGAAAATGGTGCTCAAATCTTAGATATTAACCTTGATGAAGGGATGATTGATGGGGTAGAGGCTATGACTACTTTCTTGAATTTAATTGCAGCCGAACCAGATATTTGCAGAGTGCCAATTATGATTGACTCTTCAAAATGGGAGGTTATTGAGGCAGGTTTGAAATGTGTGCAGGGGAAATCAATTGTAAACTCAATTTCCCTGAAAGAGGGTGTAGAGAAATTCAAGGAATATGCTCAGAAAGTAAAAGATTATGGTGCTGCGGCAGTAGTAATGGCTTTCGATGAAAGTGGTCAAGCTGATAGCTATGAGCGAAGAATAGAAATATGTAAGCGTGCTTATGATATTTTGGTCAACGAAGTGAATTTTCCTCCACAGGATATTATTTTCGACCCGAATATTCTTACGGTAGCAACTGGTATTGAAGAGCATAATAATTATGCAGTAGATTTCATCAATGCCACTCGTTGGATAAAAGAAAATCTACCTTATGCGAAGGTTTCGGGTGGGGTTTCAAATATTTCGTTCTCTTTCCGTGGAAATGAGCCAGTTCGTGAAGCTATGCACACTGTTTTCTTATACCATGCGATTCAAGCGGGTATGGATATGGGAATTGTAAATGCTGGACAATTAGGCGTTTACAGCGATATCCCGCAGGAAATGCTTGAGCATTGTGAAGACGTATTACTCAATCGTCGTCCAGATGCTACAGAACGCATGGTTGCTTTTGCCGAAACCGTAAAATCGAAAGGGAAAGAACAAGTAGTTGATAATGCTTGGAGAAATGAAACCGTTGAAAAACGTTTAGCCCATGCTTTAATCAAAGGTATTACCGAATTTATTGACGAAGATGTAGAAGAAGCACGCCAAAAGGCCAGTCGCCCACTGGAAGTGATTGAAGGACCATTAATGGACGGTATGAGTATCGTTGGAGATTTATTTGGTGCTGGAAAGATGTTCTTGCCGCAAGTGGTAAAATCTGCTCGTGTAATGAAAAAGGCAGTGGCTTACCTACAACCCTTCATTGAAGCCGAGAAAGTTGGTGGTTCTTCAGCAGGAAAGATTCTATTGGCTACAGTAAAGGGTGATGTGCATGATATTGGGAAAAATATTGTAGGGGTAGTTTTAGGCTGTAATAACTACGAAATCATAGATTTAGGCGTAATGGTTCCGACGCAGAAAATCTTAGATGAAGCTCGTAAACACAACGTAGATATTATTGGACTTAGTGGATTAATTACGCCAAGCCTTGATGAGATGGTGGGAGTAGCTAAAGAAATGGAGCGTCAAGGGTTTTCCATTCCATTGTTGATTGGAGGAGCAACAACTTCACGCATACATACCGCAGTAAAAATTGACCCTCATTATTCTGGGCCAGCCATTCACGTTTTAGATGCTTCACGAGCAGTGCCTGTGGCGGGTAAGTTAATGCAAAATGAGCAGACTAAAGAAGAGATTTTTAGTGATATTAAAGCTGAATATGCACAATTAAGAGAAGAACACGCCAATCGTCAGAAAGATAAAAATTATGTTTCTATTGAAAAGGCCAGAGAAAATAAAACAAAAATTGATTGGACAAAATATGAGCCAACTAAGCCAAGTTTCTTGGGCAATCGTATTTTTGAAAATTATGATTTAGCAGAGATTTCCAACTATATTGATTGGACTCCATTCTTCCAAACTTGGCAATTACATGGGAAATATCCTAAGATTTTTGAAAATGAAGTGGTAGGAGTAGAAGCTCGTAAATTATTTGATGATGCTCAAGTAATGTTAAAAAATGTCATCGAAAATAAACTTTTACAAGCCAATGCAGTAGTAGGGTTTTATCCTGCAAATTCGGTGGAAGATGATATTATTTTAAAAGACTTTGAGGGTGATAATGTATTAGATGTGGTTGAAGAATTACAAAAAGATTTTAAAGTAAATGCTTTACCAGTAAAATCATTACATCATTTGCGTCAGCAAGGTCAAAAAGCTGCTAATTTGCCTAATATCGCTCTTTCTGATTACATTGCCCCGATAGAAAGTGGTGTACAGGATTATATCGGAAGTTTTGCTGTAACAACTGGAATTGGCATAGAGACTTTATTGGAGCAATATGAAAAAGACCATGATGATTATAATTCAATCATGCTCAAAGCAATTGCCGACCGTTTGGCAGAGGCTTTTGCCGAATTGATGCACGAAAAAGTTCGTAAAGAATTATGGGCTTATGCGAAAGAAGAAAACCTTGATAATGAACAATTAATCAAAGAAGCTTATCAAGGTATTCGTCCGGCTCCGGGATATCCAGCTTGCCCTGACCATACAGAAAAGGCTTCTCTTTGGAAGTTGTTAGAGCCAGAAAAAATTGGTATTCAACTTACCGAAAGTTATGCCATGTATCCAGCAAGTTCGGTAAGTGGTTGGTACTTTGCTCATCCAGATAGTAAATACTTTCCAATCGGAAAAATAGCTAAAGACCAAGTAGAAGATTATGCCAAACGTAAAAACATGAGCTTAGAAGAAGCTGAAAAATGGCTTGCTCCTGTTTTGAATTATGATTAATTAACATGAATTTGACTCTGCCAAAGCGAGAAATAGCAGAATTTGCCATTCTTTTTGCAGTTGCCTATTTATTTAAAGTAGTGTATGTACAGCAGTTTTTTTCTGTACATACACTTATTATTTTTATTACCCTTTGGGCATTTTTGAAAAGTATCTATTTTGTTTTCGAAAACTCCATACATTTACTTGTAGCAACTTCGCAAGATATAGCCTATCATAAATTTCTTTTTTTAATGACATACAATATTGGCCAAATGACGCTTTCATTTGCAGTAGATTTCTTTTGTCTATATGAAGTTGATAAGAATAGTTTTATTGGCGTAGCTCCTGAATTTTCAAAGTTAGAAGAAGCTTTTGAGTTTTTCTATTTCAGTGTGTTAAACTTCACTTTTTTTGGTTATGGCGATTTAATGCCCAATACAATTGCAACCAAAATAGTTCTTTTGATGGAAGTCATAATTGCATTTCTTACAATCATATTTATCCTTTCTGATTTTATTTCTATGAAAGATTCTTTGAGAAAAAAGTAAAATAATTAAATAATCCACAAAAAAAGAGCGAGTAATCATTTGATTACTCGCTCTTTTAGTATTGGTAATTAGATATTACGCCATTTTCAAAGCATCAAATCTGCGTTGCAAGAATGCAAAACCACCGAATAGAACTGTTGAAAAGAATAAGTCACCTAAAATTTGGTTTTTCAAGAATGGAAGACCTGCTGTATAGGAAGCCATTAATCCTTCAATCGAATGAGGATATGAAATCATGGTTGGGTCATTGATTTCTGGAACCGGATATAAATAAGCACAGTTAGTAATCAAAAAGAAAATCAACGAGCTTGCTAATGATGCACCAACAACCTCCACTGGACTTACTTTTTTTATAGCAATCATTCCAATTACAGAAACTAAAGCAAATGCACCGTAAACCATTGGCATACCACTGTGAAAGCCAAAACCGGTAGTAATTTCTAAAATTACATCACTTAAAAACATGGCAGCCATCGGAAGGAAAAGTGCTTGCCAACGTTTAGTAAAATAAGCACCACCAAACAAAGCTATTGCCGCAATTGGAGTAAAATTAAATGGATGTGGCAGGAACCTTGACAATGCTGCCAAAACTACTATTGCCAATAAAGTTGAGAAACGTGTAATATTCATGATAAGAGCTCTGAATTCTGAGTTATGAATTCTGACTTTGAAAATAATTTAATTCAGATATACAAAAATACAAAAAAACTCAAAACTCAGAACTCAAAACTCATAATTATTTAAGTACCCAAGTATCTTTGCTGCCACCACCTTGCGATGAATTTACTACTAGCGAACCTTTTTTCAAAGCAACACGAGTCAGTCCTCCGGGCGTAACATGAATACCATTTCCGTAAAGAATGTATGGTCGTAGGTCAACGTGGCGGCCTTCTAAACCATCATCTACTAAACAAGGGCTACGTGATAGTGAAATTGTAGGTTGAGCGATATAATTTCTCGGATTTGCTTTGATTCGCCCTCTAAATATATCGTGTTCTTCTTTGCTTGCTTTGGGGCCAATCAACATACCATAACCACCCGCTTCATTGGCTTCTTTCACAACTAATTGTTCGATATTTTCTAATACGTACTTCATAGAATCTGGTTCTCCACACAAATAAGTAGGTACGTTTGGTATAATGGCTTCTTCTCCCAAATAATATTTGATAATTCTTGGTACATAAGCATAAACAACTTTATCATCGGCTACACCAGTACCAGGGGCATTAGCTAAACCAATATTTCCTTTCTTATACACTTCAAACAAGCCTGGAATACCAATCAAGGATTGTGGGTTAAATGTAAGTGGGTCGAGGAAGGTATCATCTATTCTTCTATAAAGTACATCAACAGTTTGGAATCCCTTGGTAGTCCGCATTTTTAGATAATCACCTACCACAACTAAATCACGATAATCTACTAATTCTACGCCCATTTGCTGAGCCAAATATGAATGTTCAAAATAGGCTGAATTGTAGATTCCAGGGGTAAGTACCGCTACGGTAGGGTCGGGGCGTCCAGAAATATGACGTAGTACTTCAAGTAATTTCGCAGGATATTCTGAAATCGAACGAACATTCGATTGTGAGAGAACATCTGGGAATGTTTGCTTCGATAATTCACGATTTTCAAGCATATACGATACACCAGAAGGGCAACGAAGATTATCTTCAAGTACAGTAAATATGCCATTATTATCACGAATCAAGTCAGTTCCTGTAATGTGAATCCATACACCTTTGGGAGGTGTAAGTCCTTTACATTCAGGTAAATAGCCTTTGCTTGATTCAATGATTTCTCTCGGAATTATTCCATCATTGATGATTCTTTGCTCGTTATAAATATCTTGTAAAAATAAATTTAAAGCAGTAATTCGTTGGACTAATCCCTTTTCAAGATTATCCCACTCCTGAGAGTCGATTACTCGAGGAACTATGTCAATTGGAATGATTCGTTCGGTTCCTCCATCTTCAGAATATACGTTGAAAGTAATTCCTGCGGCAACCATCGAACGCTCAGCTGCTTTTTGTTTACTAGTTAAATAATCAAAGGAAAGATTTTCGATTTTTTCTTTCAAGAATTGATTCCCAGCTCTTGGCGAACCCTGTGAATCAACCATTTCATCAAAGAAATTTTCGGTTTTGTAGTTGTTGAAATCGTAATTCATAATTTTTCTTTGTATATCGGTAAAATTGAAACTACAAAGTATGATTTTATTCTAAAAATCCAAAGGAAGTGTGTATAATTATTTACATTTGTATCATGATATTTTTCTTGAGTGGCCCTTTATAAAAACTTACCCTTTACCCTAAAATGAGAATCCTTTTTTGTCTTTTCTTTCTCACTATATCTACTTCATTTGCACAACAGTGGCTTGGAATTTCATCAAGTAATTATTCGGGTACTTATGGTATTTACAATAATCCAGCGAACATTGCTGATTCGCGTTATAAATTTTTCATGAATTTTGCTGGGGCTAATGCTGATGTAATAAATAATTATGCTTCATGGGCGGCTCCCTTCTCAATAGTGGGTTTGATGACAAGAACTGTTCCAAATAGGTATCTAGCTCCTAGTGGTTTGCCGATTTTTAGTTTATCCTATATAAAGGAGAAGACAAATATTTCAAATGTAACTTCATTTGCGTCTATCGACATTAAAGGGCCCTCTTTGATGTATAATTTTAGCAAATATAAGTTTTCTATTGGTCTTACATCAAGGGTGAGAGTATTAACAAACCTCAATAATACAACTCCAGATGTAGCACATATACTTGTAAAAACTACATTCGAGCCCAATATATTTGGAGTTAGGCAAGATAACAGCCATTTTTCTATGAATGCAAATGGTTTTGCTGAAATGGGCCTCACAATTGGAGCTGTAATCAAAGAGCAAGAACAGGATTTCTTTAAAATCGGTTTAACCGCCAAACGCTTAAATGGTTTATTTAATGTTCATTTGTTGGCTGATAATTTAGATTATGTGATTGATGCAAATGCCTTAAGACCACTTCGACAAGATTTGTTTTTTTATAAAGCACAAGGTATTTATGGGACAACGAGTGGGGATGCATTGCGTAACTTTAGTTTTACACCTAATTGGCTTTTTGGAAATTTAGCTGCTGGAACAGGATATGGAATTGATATTGGTGGGGTATATGAATATCGTCCTGATTTTTATCAGTATGATATAAAATTGAAGGGAAAATGGAGCATGGATGGAACCAAAAATAAATATTTGTATAGATTAGGATTTGCATTATTAGATGTTGGAAGTATTCACTACAATAATCCCGCTTATGTTAAGCAAGTCGGTATTAATAAACCAAATGTTTATGTAGCACCCGAAACATTTAGTAAAATTGACTCCCCAGATAAGTTTTATCACCAAATGAATGATGCCTTTAGTATTGCCCCTGCAAGCTATACTAGTGATTTTACAGTGGTTTTACCAATGGCTTTATCAACGAATTTTGATTATAAGTATTCAGAAAAAATTTACATTAATGCTTCTTGGATTCAGAGTTTGAGGAATCCAAAAGTTTTAGGCATGAATCAACCTTCATTAATCGCCTTAACACCGAGGTTTGAAACAAAATGGATTGATGTTGCCGCTCCCATTGCCCTACAAAATGGTTATAGAAATCTAACGATAGGTCTAATGGGGCGTTTTGGACCATTATTTATTGGAACCGAAAATTTGGGTGGTGTTCTAAATATCGCTAAACCAAATGGCATTAATTTTTATATGGGCTTGTTTTTACCTTTATTTATGAAACTACCCGATTCTCCAAATGGCTGTTATGTAGAGACTACTTCAGGATTAAAACATGAATTAAGAGAATTATTTAAGAAAAATAAGCAAAAACGTAAATGGAATAAGGTACACTAGGCATTTGCTTGAATCATTTTAATCAAAATTTAATCTTATTTTTAGTAAGGACTATACTTGTAGTTAGAATTTTACAGCATTAATAGCATTACAGTATTAAATCTTGATGAAAATGGCAGCAACTAAAATATTACTTGTAGAAGATGAATTAAGGCTAGCAGAATATGTAAAGAAGGGCTTAGAAGAAAATGGCTTTAGTGTTGATGTAGCCTATGATGGACAGATAGGGAGAAGTTTAGCATTGAGCAATGCCTATGACCTAATGGTTTTTGATGTTAATCTTCCTAAAATAAGCGGTCTTGAGTTAACAAAAAAGCTTCGTTCAGAGCAGATTAAAACCCCAATAATGATTCTTACAGCAATGGGAACTACTCAGGATAAAATTTCTGGATTCGACTCGGGTGCTGATGACTATTTAGTTAAGCCATTTGACTTTTTAGAATTAATTGCTCGCCTTAATGCATTATATCGCCGCTCGAGTGAGGTTGCGGAAATGAAAAAAAATCTACAAGTTGCAGATTTGGAGTTAGACCTTAATGAAAAAAATGCTAGAAGAGGGGGTAAATTGATTACCCTTACTTCAAAAGAATATATGCTTCTTGAGTTTTTTATGAGAAATAATGGAAAAGTTGTTTCTCGTACTGAAATTGCTGAAAAAGTTTGGAATCTCAATTTTGATACTGGAACGAATACGATTGATGTTTATGTAAATTTTCTACGAAAAAAAATAGATCAGAATTATGAAGTTAAGCTTATTCATACGGTTGTGGGTAGAGGTTATATGATGAAAGGATGAAGCAGCTTTTTTCGCATTTTATAATTATGACATAAAAAATAACTTCAGAAATGGCCAATCCACTCTGAAGTTATTTTTTTACGGAATTATAAAAATGTTATTACAAATTTACAATCCGAAGATAGTACAGATTTTTAACACCGATTTTACAGTTGTTATTACAATTTTAGCAAAATCAGTGATTTTTATCAATTAAAAAATCCTTTGATTGTTTCGGACATTGCTTCAAATTCAATTAAAAAACCATCATGTCCATACATTGAATCAATAAGTGCATAACGTGCATTCGGAATTTGATTGGCAATAAATTCTTGTTCTTCTGGTGGAAAAAGTACATCTGAACTTATTCCAATTACCAAGGTCTTTGCTTTTATTAGCTTGAGTGCCTCTTCAACTTTTCCACGTCCACGCCCAACATCATGTGAGTCAAACATTTTTGAGAGTGTCCAATACGAAAATGCATTGAATCTTTTACCAAGTTTTTCTCCTTGATAATTCTGGTAAGTATTCGCTCGAAAGAAATCTACTTGACCTTCATCTCTCGATTGCGTACGGCCATAAGTTGCATAATTTCTGTAAGAGAGTAGTGCAATTGACCTTGCCACTTTCATTCCATTCATACCTGCTTTGGAGTTTCTTTCAATCCAGGTTGGGTCTGCTGCAATAGCCATTCTCTGTGACTCATTAAAGGCTATTCCCCAAGGTGAATGAATGGCATTTGTTGAAAATAAAATTAGGTTTTCAAATAATTCTGGTTGCATAATTGCCCATTCAAGGGCTTGTTGCCCACCAAGAGACCCACCCAAAAGGGTATTTATTTTTTCAATATTTAGGCTTTGTCTTAATAAATCTATGGCACGCACTACATCTCGGATTGTCAGAAAAGGGAAATCATGAAAATAAGGCTCACCAGTTATTGGATTCTTGCTTAATGCATTGGTCGAACCATAATGAGAACCTAAAATATTCGCACAAACAATAAAATGTTCAGCTGGATTATACAGTCTTTTTTCACCAATTAGGCCATTCCACCAATCCGATGGATTAGCATTTCCTGTAAATGCATGGCATACCCAAATTACATTACTCTTATCAGCATTGAGTGTCCCATAAGTTGTATAAGCCAAATCGAATTCTGGTAACCAAGCTCCTGATTCTAACTTAAAGGGTTCGTCGTGATGAAATATCTTGTTTTCCATTATTTAGTTGTACACAAATTACAATTTGTTGATTAAGCTTTGTTTTTTCTTAGTCTTTCAAATAATTCAATTATTCTTTTAATTCTTGTTTCGGGTAGTTTGCCACTATCAATCCATCTTCTATAATCCTTTTGTCTAGATGCAGAAAGTTGGTTGTATAAACTAGTCATTTCCTCATCAAAATCAAGGGCTTCTTGCAGTTCTGTTGGCATAGGCACTATCCGTTCTTCAAAATCTTCCTCAAGGCTAATCAAAATTTCATCATGTAATTTTATACCTAAATCTTTTTGTAGTTTTATGGGTAATGTTAGGGCATGTTGGCCAGCACCTTTAGGGAAAAGATTACTTTTAAAAGGTTTATTATTTATTAAACCTTTAACCTTGATAAAGCCTCTTTTTCCAAATATCTCAAAAGCATCTTCATGAAAATCAACGTAATGCCAAGAACCAGCTGGATTGGGGGGCATTTTTTTGATTACTTCTCTGAATACAATAACTTTATTAGACATAAACTAATGGGTTGCTCAAAGCTGAAAACAGAACCATGTTCCACAACATCTCTTTGCAATGTTTACTATCAGATTTAAGTACTATAAAAAACCAATGATTGATGTATGATTGGTTTATAAGTCCGAAAGGTCTGACCCATTCGGTAGGTGTTGGCACCTTATCGCTAGTAGCGGGACAGGTTGCCCGAGGTTCATAGAGCCTATTCTCTCCACTCGTCTGTATAAATCAATCAATCAGCTACGTGAGTAGGATAATTGAATTGATGATGCAAATATGCGTTAGTATTTGTTAGAAAACAAGATTTTGAGTAGAATTTGTGTGATTATGGTGTCAAAAGTGATTTTTTTATTTAGGTAATAAAAGATTATCGCTGACCAAAATATTCGTTTATATCTTTAAATCCTTTATTCCAATCTTTTTTTTCTGCCAAAATCCCAGCCATTAAGAAATCTTCAATTATTGTTTTTGTTCCGTTTATTCCAGCCTCATCATTATCAAAGCTTATCCAAACTTTGTATTTTTTGAAGTATTTAAACCATTCTTTTTTAAAGGTTTTTGCACTGCCCAAACTCACTGCCGGCATACCATTTTTGACCAATGTCATACAGTCAAATGCACCTTCAGTCAGATATACTTCTGAATTTGGTCGTAATTTTTTGATACCATCAATATTAAAAATGGTTCTCGGTACTCCCGAAAGAAATTGATACTTACTAGCTCCTTCAGGTGGATTTCCTATACTTCTTCCTTGTAGATAAATAATTCTTCCATCTTGGTAATAAGGAATGATGATAGGATGAACAAAGAAAACTAAGTTCCCTTTATCATTCACAATTCCACTGCCTTTTAAGTCTTCCAATGAAAAATGTTCTTTTAAAAACTCGTTTGTAGCAACGTAGTTTTTGATGACAAATAATCTGAAATGCTTGATTGTCCAGTCATCAATTCCACGTCCACGTAAATATTCTGCTGCTTTTCGAGCAGATTCTGTTGCGGGCTGACTTAGGCAGAATGTTTGAAAACGTTCATATATTTCGGTGTAAATAGGCTTGAATTCAAACTTTTTTTCGGGAAGTGGTTTATTGGAATAAATACTTTTAATATCAACTTTTCTAAAGTTTTTATTTCGAACACCATCGTAGTTTGGAATGTACCTACTGGCAAGTTCTTCAAGAGCGGTTTTGAAATCTATTTTGCAAGTATCTGCATAAAGATTGATAACATCTCCGTGTTTACCACAACCAAAACAGTGAAATTCGTTTTGTGGAGGAGGGTAAAAAATGAGAGAAGGAGAGTCTTCAAAGTGAAACGGACAATTCATTCTTCTGCTTTGGATTATTTCAAAACCTAAGTCACGAGCAACTTGCCGAATATCAATTTCTTTTACCCGCTGAAGTAGATTATCCATTGAAATGAATGAAGATTGAAGCTACATTAATGATGATTTTTACTGAAAAAATCATCATTAATGTAGTCTATGTTATTTTCTGTGAATCATGGTAGGTGCAGATTGTGCTTTGGCATAGAGAACAATATCAGCTATTGTAACTCGGTCAGGCGTATTTATTGCATACAAGATTGTATCGGCAACATCCTGTGGTTGAATGGCTTCAAAGCCTTCATATACTTTTTTGGCACGTTCAGCATCTCCTTTAAATCTTACCAAAGAAAAATCTGTTTCTACTGCCCCAGGTGCAATATTTGTAATTTTAATGCCATGTTTAGTTAGGTCATGACGCATTCCTTCACTGATTGCTTCAACGGCCGATTTAGAAGCACAATAAACAGCTCCATTCGGATAAGTATATTTGCCCGCTACCGAACTTATATTGATAATATGCCCTTTTTGGCGTTCGACCATTAGAGGCATTATTTCTTTCGAAACATACAGTAAACCCTTTACATTTCCATCAATCATGGCATCCCAGTCTTCTAGATTACCTTCATTGATTGGTTCTAAACCGTGAGCATTTCCCGCATTATTTACTAAAATATCAATCTTTTTCCAATTATCAGAGAGAGATTGTATTGCCTTTGCCACATCAGATTGCTTTCTTACATCAAATGCAAGTGTTGTAACGTTCACTTTTTCGGAAAAATATTTTTGTAGTTCTGCAAGTACTTCTGTTCTACGACCACATAAAATTAAATCAATTCCGTTGTTAGCAAATGCCTCGGCCGTGGCTTTACCAATTCCAGAAGTTGCACCAGTTATTAAGGCTATTCTACTCATTTGTTGATTTTAATGTTTATATATTATTCTTTAGTTTGTTATTGCTAAAGATAGTTTCATTTTAATCATTAAAAGAAAATTAATATTGACCTGATTAAATTCAATACTTAAATTAACCTATAATTTTGGGTCCTTCTTGATTGATTCCTGAAACATACGCATTCGCAATAATACCTACTTTTTCGAAGCTACTTTTCATTGCAATTCCAACCTTTTCAGCAGTTTCTAAACCTTTACTAAATGCAAAAATTGATGGACCAGCTCCAGAAATACTACATCCTAGTGCACCCGCATCTAATGCAGCATTTTTTACTTCAAAAAATTCGGGAATTAAAATCGCTCTAACTGGTTCAATGATAAAATCAATCATTGAGTTGGCAATTAGCTGATAATCTGCTTGCATGAGTCCCGCAATCATTCCAGCTACATTTCCCATTTGAGCAATTGTATTTTTCATAGATACTTCATTACGTAAAATATGTCGAGCATCTTTTGTATTTACTTCAATATCAGGGTGAACGATTGTTACAAACAATTCACTAGGCGTAGGTACTTTAAATACATCCAATGGATTATAACTTCTAACAACCACAAAGCCACCCAATAGGGCAGGGGCTACATTATCTGCATGAGCCGAACCACATGCTACACGTTCTCCTTCCATAGAAAAAGGAAGTAAATCTTTACTGACTAATGGCTTGCCAAGTAGTTCATTTACCGCAAAGACACCCGCAACTGAGCTTGCAGAGCTACTCCCAAGACCACTGCCTAATGGCATTTTTTTATGAAGTTCAATATCAAAACCTTCAGAAATTTGAGTGTATTGAAGGTATTTAAGAATTGGCACTGAAACGGTATTTTTAGAA
Organism: Emticicia sp. MM; assembly: GCF_001649495.1. NCBI lineage: Bacteria > Pseudomonadati > Bacteroidota > Cytophagia > Cytophagales > Leadbetterellaceae > Emticicia > Emticicia sp. MM. The sequence continues at coordinate 16,487 of NZ_LXHX01000044.1, forward strand.
ATATCGTAGGTGAGTTTTCCTTCATCGCCTGTAATTTGTGTAATAACAATTTGTTTGTCAGTTCGTTTTCTAACAATTACTTCATCGCCGGGAGCATCTACTGCAAATCCGAAAATATCAAATCCACAAGCTACGTTGGCTACTGTTGCGGGAGCAAAAATCTTAATAGAATCCATCAATAAAAATTTGTATGTTTCTTTGGTTTTGTTTGCCAAATTTAGTCCTTTTTAGCCGATTTTCTGAAACTGATTTTAGAAATATTATTTACTTGCGTAAGATTGTCCTTCTTTTTGTGTCGTACAAAGAAAAAATACTTGTATTTCGGTTACTTTTTATTAGATTTCGCTTCGTAAGAATAAAAAAAGTAATTTTACTGAACCCCAAACAAATCAAACAATGAACAGACTTTTTTTACCACTTCTGATTCTACTTTGGGCATTGTTGTACACAGGTTGGTGGAACTGTAGTAGAAAACCTCTATGTTCTGGCGAACCTGTCGCTGTAGGAGGTGATTTAACCGAAAATACAGTTTCTCCCCCAACAATTGATTCTACAAAAGTAGCCGATACTGTTAAAACAGAAGTACCTAAAGCTTCCACACCTGAAGAGCAAATTTTATTTACTCCATTAGATGTTTATTTTAATGTGAATCAATCAGGTATCAGTAAAACACCTGAAATCGAGAATTTTATTGAAACAGCCAAGAAATATTTTGAGAAAAATCCCAATAAACAACTGATTATCACTGGTCATTCGGATAGCGATGGCTCAGATGAATTGAACCAAAAGCTTTCTGAAAACCGTTCTAAGAAAGTAAAAGAATTTTTAATTCAAGAAGGTTTAAAAGCTGAACAAATTATCACGGAAGGTAAAGGCGAAAAAGAACCAATCGCTTCTAATGAAACTCCCGAAGGGAAAAAGCAAAATCGTAGAAGTACGGTACGTTTGAAAGAATAAATAAAGAAACTTTATAACTAATAAAAATATTAAAATAATGGAATTTTTTAAGTGTTGGCTAACAGACTTCCCTTGGGGAGTATTTCTTGGATGTTTATTACCACTACTTTTACTTTGGTGGTTTATGAATCGACAGATTAATCGTTGGAAATTACATGCCAATGAACTTGAAGACCGTATTAGTTTTTTAGAAGGTGAACTTGCTGCATGTAGAAAATCTAAAGTGTCAACAATTCCGAATGTAGATACTGCCAATGGTTCATCTGGAATTACCGCAGGAGCGGCCATTGCTGCAGGTGTTGGAGTATATACAGGACCACCAAAAAAAGATGATTTGAAAATTGTTGAAGGAATTGGCCCTAAAATAGAAGAATTATTTAATAATGCGGGAATCTTTACTTTTGCTGAGCTAGCTGAAACTTCAGTAGAAAGTATGAAATCAATTTTAGATGCAGCTGGGCCACGTTTTCAGATACATAACCCTACTACATGGGCTGCCCAAGCAGCGTTAGCTAGAGATGGTAAATGGGATGAGTTAAAAAAATGGCAAGATGAACTTTACAAGGGCAAGGCTTAATTGAAAATTATGAATATAAAAAAGTCTCTTCGGATTACCGTAGAGACTTTTTTAATGCGGTTACAATGTTTTTCTCGAAAAAAAATGTTTGTTTCGCAGAAAATTATCTAAGATTGAAAATTATTTATTAGATAAATAGTTCTTCAGTTGTTTAAACTATAATTAATGAAAAGGATTGCTATTTTTGCTTCTGGCTCAGGAAGTAACGCCGAACGCATTGCCACATATTTTGCAGCGAATGATAAGGTTAGTATTGAGCTTTTTCTTACCAATAATCCAACTGCGGGTGTAATCGAACGTGGAAGACGACTAGGAGTTCCGACCGTAATTTTTGATAAGAAAACTTTTAGTAAAACTGATAAAATTGTTCAATTATTACAAAATCAGGAAATTGATTTGGTAATTTTAGCTGGTTTTTTGTGGTTGATTCCTGAAAACTTAATAAAAGCATACCCAAATAAAATAGTTAATATACATCCAGCTTTATTGCCAAAATATGGAGGTAAGGGAATGTGGGGGCATTTTGTTCATGAAGCAGTAGTAGCAGCCCATGAAAAAGAGTCTGGAATTACGATACACTATGTAAATGAGCATTATGATGAAGGTGAAGTGATTTTTCAAGCTAAATGTGAAGTCGTTCCATCGGATACGCCTGAAGATGTAGCCAAAAAAGTACAATTACTTGAGCATATTCATTTCCCGGAAGTAATTGAAAAACTAATTGAGTAAACAACCTTTAAAAAAAGAGGGCAAAGATGGTTAGAATTTTTTACAAGGAGGGCAAGCAGGTAAAGAAAGAAACCGATGTCAGAGAGATTGGCCTATTGAAAAACTTGATGTGGGTTGATTTGCAATCACCTACTAACGAAGAAGAAGAGTGGGTTGAAACAAAGTGTAATATAAGTTTTCAGACTCCGCAAGAAATTGTTGAAATTGAGAGTAGTGCCCGCTATTTTGAACAAAATAATACCATTAATGCAAACTCCAACTTTTTAATTGCTGAAAATGATGGTTATTCATTTTATCCAGTTTCTTTTTTAATTAGAGATAATATACTTTTCACCTTTCGCCAAGGCGATTCTAAGACTTTTGCTGATACGGTTAAAAAGATTCGATTGGGTGAAGAAGTTTTTAAAGACGGGGTTGATATTCTACTTCTTCTATTAGAAACAAGAATTGAATCGGATGCAGATTTACTTGAATGGATGACCAAAGAGGTTAAAAGTATTAGCCGTACGTTGAGCCGTGAAAAGAAACCCAAACAAGATTCTCTAATTACTATTAATAATCTCCAAGAAAATACGATGGTTATTCGTGAAAGTATCATTGATAAACAAAGGGTACTTTCGCAGATTCTAAGAAGTCTTTATTTTCCGGAAGATAGAAAAGAACGCCTTCGAATTGTTTTAAAAGATATTAACTCCCTACTTGAGTACACTACTTTTAATTTCGAACGTTTGGAGTATTTGCAGGATACTTTTATGGGCTTGATTAATCTAGAACAGAACGAAATAATAAAGATATTTACTGTTGTAACCATCTGTTTTCTGCCACCTACGCTCATTGCAGGTGTTTTTGGAATGAATTATCCATTAATTCCAACAACCGAGCATCCTTTCGGATTTTGGATTGCTGTTATTTTAATGGTGATTTCCTCCTTGGGGTTTTTGTGGTTCTTCAAACGAAGAAGATGGATTTAGAATGTACGTTATTTAATATTTTTTAAAATAAATGCCAATTTTACCAACAAATAACGAGTATAAGCCACCGAAGTGGCAATTTAATGCCCATATTCAAACAATCTATCCGAGCCTTTTTCGGAAAATTCCAGTAAATTATCAACGTGAGCGAGTAGAACTAGCAGATGGAGATTTTCTTGATTTAGATTGGTCATTTGTAAACAATACCCGAGCTAGAAAACTATTAATTGTTACCCATGGATTGGAGGGTGATTCTACTCGACATTATGTGACGGGAATGATTAAGGTATTTAATGATAATGGGTATGATGGCTTAGGTTGGAATTGTAGAAGTTGTAGTGGAGAAATGAATCGTTTACCACGTTTTTATCATCATGGTGATGTAGATGACATTCGATTTGTTGTAAATCATGCAATCAATACCTATGGCTATGAGGAAGTAGTGGTAATTGGCTTTAGTATGGGTGGGAGCATGACGATTCGACTTTTAGGGCAAAATCCAGAACTATTACCTTCGCAGGTGAAAATGGGAGTTGCTGTTTCTGTTCCACTCGATTTACACACTTCAGTGTATGAATTGTATAAGCCTGGAAGAAGATTTTATATGAAACGGTTTATTAATAAACTAGGAAAAAAAATAAAGGAAAAGTCAACACAACATCCGAATAATAAATTAGTTAGTTATGAAGGGTACAAGCAAATTAAAAACTTTGAAGAGTTTGATAATCGCTATACCGCACAAATGTTTGGTTTCAAAAATGCCCATGATTTCTACCAAAAAGCAGCCGCTAAGCCTTTTTTGAAAAATATTCAAGTACCAACATTAATTATACAAGCAATTAATGACCCATTTTTATCTACTGAATGTTTGGATTTAGGAGAGGCAGAAGATAATCCAAATGTATTGCTTCAACTTTTAAAAATGGGTGGACACGTAGGTTTCATGATGCCAAACTCAAATGAAACTTGGGTTGAACGAAGAGTGATAGAGTTTATTAATGAGCACAAAATTTAGTTTTTATAAATGAAACAATTTGAAAAAATCCTACACGAAAGTTTTTTATTTAACCCAGTCGAAAATTGGCTTTGGTTTATTGGAATAATAATCGTAGGATTTCTTTTTAAAAGAATTTTTTCAGTTCTTCTTAGCAAAATTGTTTATCGATTAATCAAGCAAGAAACAAGAGATGTACCTGTTTCAAGTTTTGTAGATTTACTCAAACGACCTGTTGAGTTTATCATAACACTTTTGATTATTTACTCAGCTGTAAACGAAATATCTTTCCCAAAAAGATGGAGGATTATTCCATTTGGTAAGATGAGAGTAAGTGATTTTGCGGATAAAGTGCTTGATACCCTTTTTGTTATCGCTATCACGTGGATAATCATAAGGTTGATAAAATTCTTTGCCATTGTGTTTTTGAAAAAAGCGGAGGAAAATGATACAAAAGTTGATGAACATTTAGTGCCATTTTTTCGAGATATTATTATTGCACTAGTAGTATTTTGTTCGTTTTTCTTGATTCTTGGCTTTGTTTTTAGGCAAGATGTCATAAGTCTGATAACTGGTTTGGGTATTGGTGGGGTGGCCTTAGCTTTAGCAGCACGTGCTACTCTCGAAAACCTTTTTGCTTCTTTTACGTTATTTACTGAGCAGCCTTTCATTGTTGGAGATGATGTAGAATTAGATTCAATGGTGGGAAAAATAGAAAAAGTAGGTTTTAGAAGCACTAGAATTAGGCATGTTGATGGGAGTTTGGTTATTGTTCCAAATCAAATGTTAGTTTCACAAACGCTTAATAATCTTACTCAAAGAAAAGCTCGACGACATAAGTTTTTTCTGAGATTGAGCTTAGAAACCCCTCTTGAGAAAGTTAGAATAGTAATACAAGACATTCAGCAACTGCTTGATAATCACCCAGAAACAAGTGCTCAAGAGGGACATGTAAAATTTGATGATATTGGGGAATATTCAATCAACTTATTAGTTGTATTTTTTGCGGCTACTCCTGACTATTGGGAAAGTAAAACAATTAGGGAAGATATAAATTATCAAATTTCAAAAGTTTTGGAAAAGAACGGAGTGGAAATTGCAATGCCTCCAAACGTCGTTGGGGCAAATTATTCATTAAAAAATATTGATGATGATTATTGATTGCTATTCATGAAGTTAAAGTCATTTTCGAATGAATAGCTTTCTTTTATTCACGCTCATAAGAACACAATTAACTTTATTGTATAAGGGTATTAAGTGAAAAAGATATTAAAAATGCATAAAATGTTTAGTTTTTTTTTGTAAAATTAAATTATTGTCTTATACTTGCATTCAAATCCAAAAAAACACTTCAAACGGTTCTTCTTTTCTTAAGAATCATTCATCCGTGAACCAGCTAGTTGTGTCCATCAAAAAGTTCCATTTTTTTTCGAGTTAATCCCCGATTATTTTGAACAAAAATCTATAATTTCTTTGGAATTGCTTTTTCCATGATATATCAAACCGCTAACCATAGCATCATAAAGTATTGTTAATTCTCTCGTATGTACACATTAGAAGAACTGAATCTTAAACTTCTATCAGAGTTAAGAAAAATTTGTATTGAAATGGGTGTTAAAGATGTGAGAACTGCCTCAAAAACTGAGTTAATACAGAAAGTTTTAGAGCAGCAAAGCTCCAATTCCCTTTTCAATATTCCGAAAGACCCTGCCGTAGATCAGGCCGCTGTGAATAATCCAGAACCGCCACTTTTTAAAGAAAAAGAAGATAAAGGTGGTAAAACACGTAAAAGACTATCAAAAGTAGAAGAAAAATCTACTTCTGAGAATAATACTGTTCAGGTTGTCCCTCCTGCAGTGGAAGTTGAGCATAAAACACCTCATCACAAAAGCAATCAGAATAAGAAAAACGATTTTAAAAAGAATTTTGATAAAGCTCCAAATATTGAATTGGAATCAATCGTAGATGAGCCTCAAGCCAATATTGATGAAGATCCAATTTTATCTATCCCTGAACCAGAAGAGTTTGATTTAGCGGAAATTGATGCAGAGATGGATGAATTTGCTCGTTTGACAGAAGACATTGTTCCTGAAATTACTGAGCCGAAAGAAGATAAACGCTACGTAGATACTTATACCAAAGATATTAAGAAGCAGTACAATAACCTAATCAAAGAATTTGATGGTATAATTGAGAATGAAGGGGTATTAGAAATTATGCAAGAAGGTGGATACGGCTTCTTACGTTCTGCAGATTATAATTACCTTGCAAGTCCAGACGATATTTATGTATCACCATCTCAAATTAAACTGTTTGGTTTAAAAACGGGTGATACCGTAAAAGGCTCAATTAGACCACCAAAAGAAGGTGAAAAATACTTCGCACTCTTAAAAGTACTGTCGGTCAATGGAAAAACTACTGAAGAAATTCGCGACCGTATCCCGTTTGAATATCTTACTCCTTTATTTCCAGAAGAACAAATCAAATTAAGTGGCCGCCCAGACGTATATTCTACGCGTGTACTCGATTTATTTGCCCCGATTGGAAAAGGACAACGTGGGATGATTGTGGCACAGCCCAAAACAGGTAAAACCGTACTTTTGAAAGAAATTGCCAATGCAATTACTCGCAATCACCCTGAAGTTTATTTGATAATTTTACTAATTGATGAAAGACCAGAAGAGGTAACTGATATGCAAAGAAGTGTTCGTGCAGAGGTTATTGCTTCTACTTTTGATGAAACTGCCGACCGCCATGTAAAAGTATCTGGTGTGGTTTTAGAGAAGGCAAAACGTTTGGTTGAATGTGGGCATGACGTTGTTATTTTGCTTGACTCAATCACACGCTTGGCTCGTGCTTACAATACAGTTATTCCTTCATCGGGTAAAATTCTTTCGGGTGGTGTTGATGCGAATGCACTCCATAAACCAAAACGTTTCTTTGGGGCTGCTCGTAATGTTGAAAATGGCGGTTCGTTGACAATTATTGCTACTGCTTTGATTGATACAGGTTCTAAAATGGATGAGGTTATTTTTGAAGAATTTAAAGGTACAGGTAACATGGAGCTTCAACTTGACCGTAAATTGGCCAATAAACGTGTTTATCCTGCCATTGATATTTTGGCTTCGGGTACACGCCGAGAAGACTTATTGATGGATAAAGAATCTCTTCAAAAAGTTTGGTTATTACGTAAGTTTATGGCCGATATGAACCCAATGGAAACCATGGAGTTCTTGTTAGATAAAATGAAAGGAACTCGAAATAATGAAGAGTTTTTATTGACAATGAATAGATAGACATAAAAAAGTCCCAGTCTTTAAAGCTGGGACTTTTTATTTGGTGGGATTGACTTAACTTAACTTTGTTAACCCTAAAAATTAACCATTCTTAATAACCTTCTTTGACCTAATCACATCATCTTGGTTTACAATCACAAAGTAAATACCCTCAGGGAGTCCAGATAAATCAAAATCGTGCAAAGCCTTTTCATGTACTGCTTCTTGCAAAATTTTGCCCGAAAGATTGGATAACTGATAATGTGTTTCGATACCCGCAGGAACTTTTACATAGACTTTTTCATCGGGTTCGTTATAGTAAATTACTAATTCGTCTTTATTCATTTTTGCAAGCCCTCTTGTTCAAGGGTTCTAATTTTTTATTACTTTACTCGTTCGTGATTTACCCTTCTGTGTTGTTCGTATAAAATACATACCACTCGTATAACCCGACAAATCTATACTTGGTTCGATTTCTTTTGTTTCTATCTGATACAATGCTTTCCCCCAAATATCTTCGAGCGAAATTTGTGTTTTTTCGCCGTTTAATTTTAAAGTTATTTTGTCGGTGGTTGGATTAGGATAAATTTGAAACTTTGAATTATTGGGCGTTATTTCATTGGCTGTAATGGTGAAATTCCCTTGCCAAGGTACTAAATTTGCCTCAGGCGTTGGTAACTTGACATTAGTAAATATATGAAATTCTCCTGCAGCTAAATTAACAATTGGTGTAGCTTCATTGACATTAATTTCTTGTCCTGAAAAGTAATCATACCATTTCCCAGTTTTTTCAAAGTTAATATTTGTGCTTTCACTTCCGATGCCAAGATTCGCAATTATGCGAACATTCATTGAACTGTGATTCAAGCCTACTTGTTTAACAACTCCTGATGAACTTTCAGTAAAATCGCTAGAACTAAATGCTACTTGCGTAGTTTTGAGTTTTATCAGTTCGGCATAAACCTTAAATAGCTTAAGCCTATTTTCATCTTTTAAATACTCCCATTTTTGAGGTTTTATACCTGTTCTACCGTTAAAATCTATATTTACGTCGTACCCAAATTCGCCAAATTGCCAAAGCATTTTCGGACCCGGATACGCAAAAAATAAAGCGGCTAATGCTTTTGTGCGTTCAAGTACTACACCTAAATTTTTGACTTCATTTCGGCCATTATTCAAGGCATCATAAACAATTCGTTCTTCATCATGGCTTTCAAGATAACTTACCAAATTTGGTTCATTCCAACCTTTGTATTTATAATTTAGGCCAGATAGACTATTATTATTACCTTTGACCAAATTTCTGGCAGTACCATTCTGATTTCCCCAAAGCATAAATCCATAATTAGCCAATTCAATTTCTTCAGAATTATCGGCAAAATGTTCTAAAATCAAATAACTATCTTTATCAAATGACCGAACTTTATCATAAAAATGCTTTAATGTTTTGATACGATTTTCGTCATAGGCGGCCATTTGTGAATCTGTTAAAGATTTTTTTTGTGTAAAACCTTTCGATAAATCAAATCGGTATCCATCAACTTTATATTCTTTGAGCCAAAATTCTAAAACATTATCAAAATAGCTTTGGGTAGCTGAACTTTGGTGATTAAAATCGTAAAATACCGAATATAAATGTGGTGCAGTTGGGTTTTGGAAAGGACTATCAACTGAGGGTTGTGAACCATTCCAATAGGCTTTTGTATATGGGAATTCATAATCTGCATGATTGAAAACCACATCAAGAATAACGGCAATACCATTTTCATGGCATTTATCTATTAGATATTTTAAGTCATTTTTTGTGCCATAAGCTTTATCGGGAGCAGTATAGTAAGTCGGATTATACCCCCAAGAATTATTTGCCGTGAATTCATTAATAGGCATTAATTCGAGTGCATTAATTCCTAAACGTTTAAAGTACGCAATTGAATCGGCAACTTCTCGGTATCTTCTTGAGTTATTAAAATCTCTTACTAAAAGTTCATAAATGACCAATTTATCTTTAGTGGGTCTTTTAAAATCATTTATTTTCCAATTATAGGGAGTTTGTCCTGTCTGTATAACCGAAACTGTACCACCAAAGGTGTTTTTGGTAGGATATTGTTTTAGGTTTGGATAAGTACTAGAAGGTATCTCTGAGTCAAACTTTGGGTCAAGAATTTTCTCGCAAAATGGGTCTCCTACTGCAATTATTCCATTAATTAAATACTGAAATGCATATTCTTTTCCTTTTTCTAAGTTGTTGATTGTGAGCCAATAACGTTCGCCATCAGGTGCTTGATTCATCAAATATTTAGAGTCAATTTGCCAATCATTGAAATCACCAATAAGATGTACAAAGTTTTTCTTTGGTGCAAAAAATGAAAACGTTACGGTATTATCATTGATATAGTTGATGCCGTCTTTGATATTTGGAGGTAAGTTCAATACTGTATTTAGGGGTTTTATAATAAATGAGAACTCGCTTGTCGAAGATTCGTTTCCAAGTTGTACACTAATTGTGATTTTATTAATTCCTTCAATGGTTTTGAATTGCAATGTTTTTTGTAAAGAAATAATTGCTGAATCACCACTAACTTGATAAGAAACAATAGGTGAAACTTGTGTTATTGCTTGAAACGTAAGATTCGCATTGGCTTTCGAAAATTTAAACTTAAAAAGAATATCTTCATTTTTACTAAAAATGGCGTTTGGGACAGGTTCAATAATTTTGAAATAAAGCCCATCATCATACAAATTCAAAATAAAATCTTCAGTTTGTGCTTTACCATCTCCACTTTTCAATAATAAACCTAGTTTTTTAATGGTTTTACCGGTAGGAACCTTAAAATAATCTCTTGGTTTTAGTTTGATACTCCATTTATCATTGCCTAGTGAAGTCATTCGACCTGCTTCAAATGGAACATTAAAGCTAGTTTGACCACTTGGTTGATATTCAAAAGCATTATCAGCCGTTCCAGCTCCAGACCATAAAAAAACGTCAGAATTTTTACCCAATAATCCACTAACACGTGAATCTTTGGCTTGTTTTAAATCAAAAATTAGTGTAATTTCTTTATCTCCATTAGGAAAGTAAGAATCAGTAGTAACTGCTTGACTAAAAGACTTTTGCAGTACAAATAGAAGAAGTGTGCATTGTAGAAAGATGCGTTTCATTATTTTATAAGTTAAAGTATGTTGTAAAAATACAACTATTTTTTTACAACATACTTTTCAAGCACCTCATAAACTCGATGGACGGGTAGTCCCATGACCGTATAAAATGAACCTTCTATTTTAGGTATGCCAATCATTCCGATAAAATCCTGAACGCCGTATGCTCCAGCTTTATCAAATGGTTTGCAACGTTCGATATAATAATCTATTTCCCAATCACTCAATTCTTTAAAATGCACGAAAGAAGTATCCGAAAATCCAATGGTTTCTTCCTTGGTCATTACACAAACACCAGTAATTACTCGATGTACTCTTCCACTTAGCATTTTTAACATACCTTTGGCTTCCTCATAATCAGCGGGTTTATTTAAAATAATACTCGATTCATTTTCACGGTCGATAATAACTACTGTATCTGCACAGAGAATTATTTCATCTTGAAGATTTTCTTTAAAACATTCTGCTTTAGTTTTAGCTAAAAAAACAGGCACTTCTTCTACTGGCATACGCTCTGAAAAACTTTCATCTGTAGGAATTACTTTTACGGTAAAGTCAAATCCTGCATTATGCATGATTTCTTTTCTTCTGGGAGAGTTTGAGGCAAGTACAAGCGGTTTTATTAATTTCATTATTTGATTATTTGTTATTCGAAGGCGAAATTCGTTATTTTTAGCCAATTATCATTCTTTAAACTAAAGAAGTAGAGTGAATTATTGAAAAAACGTTAAATTAGGGCATGAAGTTTTTAATTTACATATTATTATTACTTTCGGCTCAAGTTTGCTTTTCACAGAGGATTTCATCTGATAGTTTGGATAAGCTGAGGTCGGCGAAAGATAGTGTGATGTATCAAAAACTAAAGATAAAGTTAAGTAAGACAAAAATTGGAAAAGAAGTTTATGGGGCATTATTTCGAGATGTATATAATTCAAATAGTCAGAAAAAGGTCATTTCAGAAATCGAAATAAATCCATTTGAAAAATATGAAGGTAAAATTATTGGCAAAATTTTAATTAAAAAGTTGGAGATTTTCGGTCCAACAGTTAATGATACAACAAGAAAAGGTAATAAATTCGAGCATTTTGCGAGTAAAACATTTCATTATAATACTCGCGAAAAAGTTATTCGACAGTCTTTTTTACTATTCAATGAAGGAGATAAACTTAATCCGCAAATTTTAAAAGATAATGAGCGACTTTTGCGTGCCAACCCAATCATTCACGACGCTCGTATTTATGTTCTTGAGCGAAAGGATGTAACTTGGATGGTTGATATATTGGTAATTACGCAGGATGTTTGGTCAATTAACTTTGAAGCCTCTGGAAGTAGTGCAAAAAATTTTGTACTAGGATTTGAAGATAGAAATTTTCAGGGAAGAGGACATTCTTTTCAGAATAAATTAACATGGAGAGCGGATGACCCCTATCAGAGGTTTGGTTGGAGAAGTATTTATACCGTACCTTACATTGGAAGGAGTTTCATATCTGGACAAATTAAATTAATCAATGAAAGAGATTTAGCTCAATATTCTGTTCAAGTTTATCGCCCTTTTTTAACTGTCGAGACTCGTAATGCAGGTTCGGTTGAAGTTGGATATTCTAGAATTCGAGAGTATAAGAAGTTATTTATCAATGGGATAGATAGTGCCTTGACATATCCAGTTAGTTATTTTTATTCAGATGCTTGGTATGGTAGGGCATTTCACTTAGATGCCAACCAAAGAAACAAGCAATTAATTCTCGCACTTCGGAGAACTAGCTATGAATACAGAAAAAGGCCCGAAGTAGGCCTAGATACCAATAAAATTTATTGGAACCGAACTACTTGGCTCGGAAGTTTGGGCTTTTCTAGCCGCAATTATCAAAGAGACTTCTTGATTTACGGATTTGGTCGAACCGAAGACGTTCCAGTTGGAAACTTAATGTCGCTAACATTTGGTACAGAAAGCACCGAATTCGGGAATAGGGGCTATGCTGGTTTTCAGTTTGCAAAAGGCAAATATTTACCTCAAAATAAGGCCTATTTTTATATATTGGCCAATGCTGGGGCTTATTTAAAACAAAAAGTTGTACAACAGGGAGTTTTAGGAGTTCAAGGTTTTTTCTTTAGTCGATTAATGCAAATAGGTTTATCACAAACTCGACAGTTTTTAAATGTTGGACTTACGTACGGTATTAACAGAGATGCTTTAGATTATTTGAATATTAGTGGTAGAGATGGAATTGTAGGTGTTAATAGTGAGGCACTCAGGGGCGACAAACGCCTTACTTTAGGTTATGAATCAGTATTTTTTTCTCGTAAAAGTTTTGTTGGTTTTAGGGTTGCAAGCTTTGTTTTTGCCAATTGGGGACTTGTTAGTCTTAAAGATTATCCATTACTTACAAGTCCACTTTATCAAGGATATGGTTTTGGTTTAAGAATGAGAAATGAAAATTTAGCAATTAATACTTTTCAAATTAGATTAGGTTTTTACCCAAATATACCCAATTTATCGTCCCCAATTAGATTCGCATTTGATGCATCACAGCCTTTGAAACTTCGTGATTTTGATATTTCCGCTCCAACAATAATTCCTTTTAGATAATTTTTTTAAAATATTTTTCAAAGTATAACTGCTTGATTATTAGTTAATATTGCCTCTTTTTTGATTTTTATTCGAATTTTTTGCTAAAATTTATAAAAATGTTCATTACATAGTGAACTAAAAATCGTGTGTTATTGTATTGTATGTATAAACATATATTGTTAATGTATTATATTTGTACAGAACTAAATAAAATATAATCATGTCAATCGAGAAAGATATTAAGCAACAAAAACCTTTTAAGAGTAGCTACCAAAAATTAGTAGTAAATTTAATTTATACTTCTAATTGGATGAGCTCTGAGCAACAAGGTTTGTTAAAGCCTTTTGACCTTTCTTCACAACAATATAATGTTTTGAGAATTTTACGTGGACAGTACCCCAACCCTATTACAGTGAATGGTATCATAGAAAGGATGTTGGATAAAATGTCGAACGCTTCTCGATTGGTTGATAAGCTTCTATTAAAAGGCTATGTATCAAGGTGCGATAATGCTGATGACCGTAGAGCTTGTGATATCAGAATCACAGAATCTGGAGCAGAAATTTTAAAAAAAATTGATGTACTTCAGGAGCAGGCAGATGAAAAAATGAAACGTTTAACTCCAGAAGAAGCAGAATTGTTAAGTAGTTTACTAGATAAGCTGCGAGGAAGCGAAGATTAATCAATAAAGCTTAATTCTTTTATTTTTATATTTTAAATCAAATTTTAGTTCAAAAAATGAAAATTGTTAAAAATTTAATGTTTGTAGCGTTTGCTGCATTGGTAAGTGTTTCAGCTATGGCTGATGGTGGTAAAAAAGGAGCAGCTCCAGTATCTTTGAAAGTAGATACAAAAGCAAGTACTTTTAATTGGTTAGGTAAGAAAGTAACTGGCGAGCACAACGGAACAATTGGAATTCAGAGTGGAAGTTTGGTTTTGAACGCTGGTAAATTACAAGGTGGTGATTTTGTAATTGACATGAAATCAATCAAATGTTTAGATTTGACAGACGCAGGTTACAATGCAAAATTAGTTGGCCATTTATCAAGCCCTGATTTTTTTGATGTAACAAATTATCCAACTGCTGCTTTAAAAATCAAAAAAGTAACCGCAAAAGGTGGTTCTAACTACGATGTTAATGCTGACCTCACAATCAATGATGTAACAAATGCTATTTCTTTCCCTGCTGTTGTAACTGTTGAAGGTAAAGGTGCTACTGCAACTGCTAAATTTGAAGTTGACCGTACGAAATTTGGTAGCAAATTTGGTTCAAAAACTTTCTTTGAATCAATCGGTGATAAAATGATTTATGATAATTTCCAAGTTGATGTTAAAATCGTTGCAGCAAAATAATAGCTGATAAGCATTACCCCCAAAAATGGAAATAGTTTAATAAAGAAAAAGCCATGAATGGATAAACCATTTATGGCTTTTTTATTTTAGATTTACTCTATATTTATTCAACACTAAATTTCAAATAATATGGCGTATAATCAACCAATGTTAAGAGATGGTGCTTTAGAGGGAAAAACATTCGTAGTAACTGGAGGAGGAACTGGTTTAGGCAAATCAATGTCGAAATATTTCCTCGAATTAGGTGCAAATGTTGTAATTACAAGTAGGAAATTAGCAGTTTTGGAAGAAACCGCCCATGAACTTAGTCAAACGACTGGTGGGAAAATTTTACCAATTGCTTGTGATGTGAGAGATTATGGTGCTATTGAAGCAATGAAAGATAAAACTTTGGCAGAATTTGGCGAAATCAGTGGTTTGCTTAATAATGCTGCTGGTAATTTTATTTCACCTACTGAGCGTCTTTCGCACCGAGCAATTGATACCATTGTAGATATTGTTTTAAAAGGTACTTATTATACAACTTTAGCACTCGGAAAACATTGGATAGAACAAAAGCAGCCTGCCACAGTTTTGAGCATTGTAACTACCTACGCTTCGACTGGCTCTGGTTTTGTTGTTCCCTCAGCCATGGCCAAGTCGGGAGTGTTGACTATGACTCGTAGTTTGGCAGTAGAGTGGGCTAAATATGGTATTAGATTCAATGCAATTGCCCCCGGACCTTTCCCGACTAAAGGAGCTTGGGATAGATTATTTCCAGTAGAAGCATTTCCACCACATTTAAAGGAGCGTTTTTCTGACCACGGAAATGTGCCAATCAAGAGGGTAGGGGAGCATCAAGAATTAGCTAACTTAGCCGCATATTTAATGTCTGATTTCTCTTCATATATCAATGGTGAAGTGGTGACGATTGATGGCGGAGAATGGCTAAACGGAGCTGGAGAATTTAATCACCTCAACGAAATTCCAAATGATATGTGGGATGTCATTCAAGCTGCAATTAAAGCTAATACAAGACCCAAAAAATCAGAATAAACAAAAGAGGGATGGTATTAAACCATCCCTCTTTTGTTTATGTAACTGCAAGTTTCTCAATACCGAATCTTTCATACTCTTTTTCGCTTACAATTTTCTCAATTCTAATAACCGTTTCCAATAATTCAGTAAAGGTATTGTATAAGGGAGCAATGCCTAAACGAATATTATTTGGTGGGCGAAAGTCTGGGATTATGCTTCGATTTCCAGACAGTGGTTCAATCATAGCTCTGTTTATTCGATAACCTTCATCATGCTGAATAGATATATGTGACCCTCTATAATTTACATCCAACGGAGATGCAATACTGAATCCAAGTGGTAATAGATATTCTTGAATTAATTCAATAAAGAAATTACTTTGGGCAATACTTTTCTCTCTTAAATTCTCAATTCCCGCTTCAATTAGAAGGTCAAGTCCGGGTTCTGTTGCTGCTAGAGAAAGAACTGTTGGCGTACCTGCTGCAAATTTTTGGATATTATTTTTAGATGAATATGCTAGACTAAATTCAAATGGATTTTCATGGCTAAACCATGCCCAAATTGGATTGATTAGTTTTTCCTGCAACTCTTTTCTTACATATAAAAAAGCAGGGGCACCAGGACCGCCATTCAAATACTTATATGTACAGCCGACAGCCAAATCGGCATTGTTTTCGTTTAGATTAACTGGTACCGAACCAGCAGAATGGCTTAAATCCCAAATGACAAGTGCTTCCTTTTTGCGTGCTAATTGATTGATTTTCAGCATATCATACTTATAAGCACTTTTAAATAATACATGACTTAAAGTAAGAAGAGCGGTTGAACCATCAAGTGCTGCTTCAATTTCATCTTCAGATATATTTATTTCATTTTTACTTTCTAATATTTGTAATTGATGGTTCTTGAATTGCTGATTTATTAGACCTTGTAAAACATAAATATCAGTAGGAAAATTAAGTGAATCTGTGATGATTTTATTCTTAAACTGTTGATAATTAAGTACAGCAAACGCTAGTTTATAGAAGTTGATGGAGGTACTATCGCCAACAAAGATTTCATCTGGTCGAGCACCAACAATTTTGGCTATTTTGGTTCCAATTCTATTTGGTAAATCAAGCCATTGTTCGTTCCAACTTCTAATTAGTCGGTTTCCCCATTGATTTTCAATAATTTCTTTACTCAACTCAAGGCTTTGTTTAGGTAATCTACCCAGTGAATTCCCATCTAAGTATATCTCTTCATTTTGAATAAATTGGTTTCTAAAGGAAGCTAATTTATCGGATTTGTCAAGTGTTTCTGCTTTTTGCTGAAAATCTGCTAAACTCATGTTAAATTTAGTTTAATTGCTGCATAATTAGTGGCTGAATTTTTTCTGTCCACATCTGATACATTTTACCAGATGGATGTAAGCCATCTTCAGCAATGAGTGATGCATCATCTGGAGCTTTCCGAGATATAGGAGTAATATCAATGTAAAGAATGCCCCTTTTTTCGGTTTCTGCTTTGCAAATAGCATTGAATAAATCAATACTTTTTGAAATATCTGGCCTACTACTGTTTAAACCAAATGGAGTTACTCCCCAATCTGGAATAGACACCACAAATACTCTATTTTTATTATTGTCTGCAAATTGAATTGCTGTTTCTAATAAATCAACGAACTCTTTACGAAATTCTTCGATATTTCTTCCTCGATACTGATTATTTACGCCAATCAATAAGGATACCAAATCAAATTTTTCAATTACATTCTCTTTGATTATTTGTGCCTTTAATTCATCAGTTGTCCATCCAGTTTTTGCAATAATTTTTGGTGGAGCAATTTTTTTTCCTGTATTTCTCAACTTTTCTACTAATTGTACTGGCCATCGTTGGCTTTCTGATACACTTTCACCAATGGTGTAGCTATCTCCTAATGCCAAATATTTAAGTTCATTATCCATTGTTTTTTTACTTTTTAAAGATTGTGAGGTTGATTCACAAGAAATAAATAGGCCAATTATGACCCCAAACAGATATTTTATGTTCATTAATTTCACATTTCTAATACAAACGAATTTCAATGCTAACTTAGATTTATGCTTCTTTGTTTTTGTTAAAATTCGAAATAAGATAATAAACAACTGAAAGTATTGAAAGAAAGACAAGAAGACTTATAATTTCTTTCGTTGCTAGGTTTGATAGAAACCAAATTATTGAAAGAGCGGCTATGATTGGAATGCTAATGCCAAAAGGGAGTTTAAAAGTATTTTTATCTGAAAGATTTGATTTTAATCTTAATCGAATGGTCGCTAAAACTACCCCAAGATAAACAGTAAGCAGAGAGGCACTCGCAATGACAGCTAATTCTTTGAAACCACCCGAAATTGAAAAAATAAAATCAAGTAAGGCATAGACAATGATAGCAATATAAGGAGTAGCATATTTAGGGTGAATTTTTGCCGTAAACTTAGGCAACCAACCTTTATTCGCACCCGCAAATAAAACCCGTGGGTATGATAAAACAGAACCACTGAGAGCGGCAAACATTGAAAAAGCTGCACCAATCACCATTAAAGTACTTCCAAAAGAACCTAGTACTACGTTGGCAACTGCTGCCAAAGGTGCTTGCTTTTGAACAATTAATTGATTGCCCAATACACCTTGAGCGATTGTTTGAATAAGCATATAGAATAGTACGACAGCTCCCATTCCAGATAAAATACCCAATGGAACAACTTTTTTTGGATTTTTTAGTTCACCGCTAACATTTAATGAGGCCTCGCCACCAGCAAACGCAAAGAAAAGTAAAAGAGAGGCTTCCCCTAGGCTACTTATATTTGGAAATGTATTCCACGTTAAATTTTGTGTTTGACAATGAAAAACTCCTAAGACAATCAGTAAAGTCAGTGGGATAAGTTTGATTAGGGTATTTATTTTGACAAAATTGTCACCATGTTTTACCCCCAAGATATTTATGAATGCGAAGCCCCCGAAAATCAAAATAAAGAATATCGCTCGATAAATAGTTTCTTGAATTGAGGGGAAGTAAATACTTATCATATCTGCCATGGCATTTGCTACTGCTGCATCGGCTAAAATACCGACAAACCAAAACATAGTATTGGCCAAGAAACCTGCATAATTGCCAAATGCGGCGTGGATATAGGCATAAGCTCCTCCTGTAACAGTTATTTTACTGCCAATTTCAGAGAAACAAAGCATAATGAGCATCATTAGTAAGCCACAAAAAACATAGGCTAAAATGCTGGTTTCTCCTAAAATATTAGCAACTAGCGACGGTAGTACAAAAATTCCTGCTCCAATCGTTCTATTGAGTGTGTTAGCAGCTAAGCCCCAAACACCAATTTCTCGGCGGAGGCCCTCATTATTTGTTGATGACATTCTATGAATAGGGTTTGGTTTATTTTCTGAAACCAAAGCTAATTTATTTTTAGACAAGAAAAAAGCCCTAAAATTGAGTTTTAGGGCTTTTTTTATGATTCAATAAATTATTTGATAATTTGTATTCCGTGGCAGCCTCGAGGCATGAATAGCTTAAAATCTTGTTTTTGCAAACTTGGTTTTTCTCCATTATTTACCTTCCAAAACTCAATTCCTCCAAAGTGCTTGCCGTAGTTGAAGTATTCAAAAACTGTAACTGCAATATTTTCACCTGATTTATCAAAAATAATACTTTTGGGTAAAATTCCGTCAAATTCGTATTCTGCAATGTTGTTAATCGAACCATCAGAACTCAATTTTAACAATGATATTGATGATTTTTTTGCTAATTCAGTACCTTCCCATGGGAAATATGATTTTTTTGTATTGCTTACAACTATTAAATCACCTTTAGGACTAATTGCAAAATTGGTTGGAGTTTCTCCGATTTTCGTTTTTGTAATTAGGTAATGTTCACTTGTACCTTCTAAATTGAATTTTAAAACAAACAAGTCGCCATTGGCATCTAAAGATGATTCTGGTTTATCATGCAAATTTGATTTTATATCTGGAACAAGGTAGTATTTGCCATCTGGAGTAAATTGTCCCGCACTTGGATGTTGCCCAACTTTCAGTGTCTTCCCAACTAAATCTAATCTGATAATCTTGGTAGTTGGCCCATCACGAGTTACTTTCAGAAGTCCTACTTCTTTAGAATCTTCCATTGAAAATGCAATGAAATTATTATTCGGATGCCAAGTTAAGTCAGTAATTCTTCCAGAAGGGAAGTCTTGGGGTTTGTTAATGATTCTAATTGGTTTTCCCGTAGGGTCAAGTTCTAAAACCTGTAATTCTTTTCCGTATTCTTCACTACAAAGAGCTAAATACTCGCCATTAGGGCTTATATCAACAGAAATTGGGTTTTTACCTGTTGGAAATTTGTAGAGTACTTTTGGTTGAGTGAGGTCACTAATATCAACTACTGAGATAAATCCGCCAGCTGGTAATTCTGTGTTTAGATTTCTTATTTCGTTAATTGTTTCGGTTGGTACACCACGATTTTCTACAACATAAGCAATCGGGTGAACAGGAGAAACCACAATGTTTTTATTAGAGCTTAAGGCTGAGTTTGAAACTACTAAGCTTTTAATTTCGTCTGAATATTTCTCAACTGGTAATTTTATAATTGAGAGCATATCTTTGCTGCCTTTTTCCTTAAAAAGCCTTCCATCGACAAATGCTGAGGCGGCCATATCTGCATCTGAGATTGCCACAATGCCCTTCGCATTGAAATTTAGTTTTTGGGAATAAGCATGAATGTTGGCAAATGCCAATATTGAAATAAGTATCTTTTTCATGAAAATTAAGGACAATGCGAGCTTAAATCGCCGTAATAGACTGCAAATTTCAGAAAAAAACAGCAAAGTAGGGTAGTATTTTACAGAAAATTAACTTTCAGCATCATATACTAATACGCGTTCCCATAATTGTGAACAATTATTGATAAACACGTAGTGGTCTGGATGAACTTGATAGGCATCTTGGTCGGTTGCATTATCAAATACAAAAGTTAAAGAAAAACTATACGATGAATCTATAACTTCTCGATTTGTATTAGCTGGGCGGCCAATGTACGCAGTTTTGATTAAATCAATTTTTGAAAGCTCAAGTAAACCTGCATGAAGTGCTGCTTGATGTTCTTTATTATCTTTTTCCTTCAACCAAAAAAACACGGTGTGAACAACACCTTTTTGTAAATTTGCCATAGTTTTTGTGTTAAAAATGCTCAGAATTATTTTATGTTACTAAAAAAAGAAAGTGTTCCTAATAAATAAGTTTGAATAGAAGAAGCATGGTCACCTCCTTGAACTGGAATTAGTTCTACATTATTTGCTCCTCTTTTTTTCATGGCATCGTAAGCTGTTTGAGAGTTAAAAAAAGGTACATATGTATCTGCAGTTCCATGATACAATTGCGTCGGAGTTTTTGGATTCCAGTCGAAAACGTCATTATCCTTAACAGCATTTAGTAAGGCAGTATCTGTTCCATTGGTTATCCCTTTTTTTACTGCATCACTAAGAAGTGTTGTGAGACTCCCAGAAATTCTTGCATTTTGTTGCTCTTTTTGAATTTGAGCGGCATAAGGAGCTGCAAAGTAATCGGTCATTGGGCGATTCAACTTATAAATTCTATCATAAGTCAAGAGTACCCAAATATACGAAGCATTGTGTTGTGGATTTCCACTAGAAGGAGTAGAAACCAAAGTTTTGAAACTAAGCGTTTTATTATAGGCCCCTGCTCCACAACTAGAAGCTTTTAGGTTAAATTCTGTACCCGTTTCTTCTTCAATCTTTTTTTGCAGTGATAATGATGCAAATCCACCCTCAGAATATCCTGCTATATAAAGGTTTTTATTCCAATTAAATTTCTCATTTGTTATCACTTCTTTGGCCGCACGAAGCATATCTAAGCTAGCATTTGCTAAGCCTTCACGATGTTCGTAAGTGTGCGGTAGGTTATTCGATGCACCGTATCCAATGTAGTCGGGAGCCGAAACAATATAGCCCAAAGTTGCTAATACAGAAGCGATTGTTCCTTCACCATCAGTTGTAAAATATGATGGAGCTTGTTTATCGTCGAAAATAGTACCATGTTGATAACTTACTAAGGGCAGTGCATCTGAAGAAGTTGTACCAGAAGGAACTATAACTGCACCAGAAGCCTGAATTTCAGTGCCATCGGTGTTTTTAGTTTTGTAAACAATTTTGTATTGTTTTACTCCTGAGCGAATGAATAACGAAGCTTGTGCTCCTAAACTTGAGCCCAACGCAGCAATTAATTGTTCTTTGCTAAGTTCTTTAACAAGAGTAGAGCTTACGAGTGTTTGGGGTTGCGGGTCAACTTTAGTGTTTTTTTCACATGACCATGTGATAAAAACTAGAGTTAGAGAGATTACAAAGTACTTAAAAAATCTTGCTTTCATAATTTGTATTGATATATTACAAAAGTACAAATTTGATGTGATAATAGTTTAATAATATTATGTTTTTACTACTCGAGAGATAAGGTGAAATTTGGTTGCATAAAATTACCATCATAGCATTGTGTATTGCTAATTGTATTGATTAGTAACTGAATTTTTAGTTAAAAAAGTTTGATTTTAAAATTAAAAAAGCCTGACAAGTGTCTAACTATCAGGCTTTTAATCTAGTGGAGAAGATGGGGCTCGAACCCACGACCTCTTGACTGCCAGTCAAGCACTCTAGCCAACTGAGCTACATCCCCGTATTTGATTGATACAAATATCCTATGTTTTGTCTAAAGAACAAAATACTTCTCTGAAAAAATTACCACCCCGGAACTAAGAAATTAATACCCGAAACGGCTGAGTGTATTTTTGAATTATAAATAGGCAATGCCACATAAGGTTCTATAATTAAATAGCCCATGAGATTAACCCTTAAACTAAGGCCTGTCATCATTCTTGGTTCAACTTTTAGTTTAATTGAGGTCTCATTTGATGTTTGGTATTCATTAGTTGTACCAATTTTTTTATCGGAAGACCAAACCATTCCACTATCAAAGAAAAAATTGAGGTCACTTGGTATGTAGGTAAAATCAAATAAGGCTAATTTTTTTGAACCAGTTAAAGGTAAACGAACTTCCAAGTTTGTTACCAATAATTGCTCACCTTGTAAGGCTTCTTGGGTAATTAGACCCATACTTTGTTGTTTTTGCAATGCTCCACCATAAAAGCCGTGCATATTCCAAGGAAATCCTAGATACAGAGGGTTTATTTGGTTTAAATAATTTAAGTTAGAAGCATTTAGGCGTCCATTGTACAAGAATCTTCCTGCAAGCGTAAATGGTTTTAAATATTGATACTTTCTGGCGTCTAGCAATACATTTGTATAGCTTGTTGTACCAAAATATCTTCCTGCTTCAAATCTATAACGATAACCTTTGATTGGTGCAGTTGTACCAAAAATTGTATTGTCTCCTACAAAAGATACATAAAGTTGACTTAAACTAAAAGCCTTGAATCCTTGTGATTGAAGATAGCTTTGTGACATCCTTTGTCGTTTGGAGCTATTTGGAATTAAAAATGACTGTTTACTGATGGGGTCGTAATAAGTATAATCAGCATATTCATCGCCCGAGAATCCGTACCAATTTCCATTGATACCCGCCTCAATTCTTTGAAATGTATTTAATGGATAAAAAGCAAAAACGCCTATTTGATTAATTGCCAAGCGATTAATTAAATATTTACTTTCAATCAATGAATCTCCATTTGGCACACCAAATTGCGATTTTATCTTGGAATCTGTAATAAAGTTTGTCTTATAATAAGTGCTAGTTTTCGTGACACTATCTTGATATGACCCTTGGAATCTATAAGGTAAACGACCCATAGTTACTCCCCATTGAAATGGTTTCTTTTGATTTAGGTACATTAATTGACCACCAAAATCTTGAATTTGTCCATTTATTGAAACCGCTCCTGCAATCTGATTGTGATTAAGCATATCACTGAAAAGTCCAACCACACCTCCCCCTAAACCCGTGCCCCATCTACTAGCAGAAACTCCCACTCCTGAACTTCCTAAGTAGTCTAACTTGAATTTTGGTTTATAATTAAGCAGTTGTAATTTCTTTTCAGAAACTTTTACAGCAAGGGCTTCTGTCTCTAAATTTTTCTGAACTATATTTCTGCCTTCTTTCTGATTTGATAAATTTGCTGCTGTTTTATGAACTTCATCACCTACAATTTGCTGTTGAAATAATTCATAACTTGCTAAATATAAATCATATTTGCCATTTTTGAAGTAGTTGTATAATAATTGTCCAGTTTTGTGGGCTATACTAACTGCCGGTGAATACATTGTTATTCCACTTATGCCAGTGTAGTAGTTGGTTAGTTTTTCAATTAATTTACTTTGTATATCGTATTTATAAAGGTTTCTAAAACCATCTGCATCTGATAAGAAATAAATGAATTTTCCACTCGGAGATACTAAAGGATTAAGATTATCCGCATCTTTGAAAAAGTCAAAACTTTCGATGGTAGATGTTAATAAGTTAATTCTTGAAATATTAAAATTATTTCTTTCTAACCTTTTTTCTGAATTGGCTCTATCGGAGACAAAGTAAATCCATTCTCCATTGGGTGACCATGAGGGTTGTAGGTCAGAAAACTCATCATTTGTAAGGTTTTTTGTTGTTTTTTCTTTGAAGTTATATAAATATAAATCGCTTTCTCCGTTCATTAAACCTGTTACAACAATTGAATTCCCATCAGGAGACCATGCAGGATTAGTAAAAGAATCTACATCTTTAATTTCAAAGGTCTCTTTATTTCCATTGGCAATATCAATTATTAAAAGCTTATTTCGACCCTTGCTTTGAATAACTAAAGCAAGTTTTTGTCCATCGGGTGACCAAGTTCCAGCAGTTTCTAAGAAACTATAAGCATCTACGTGAGAACCAAATGAGCTACTTTCAATTTTGCGAAGGATTTTCCCCGTCGATACTTCAGCAATGTAAATATCGAGCGAAAGGATATTTTTTGAGGAAATATATGCCACATAACGGCCATCAGGACTAATTGCTGGAGAAATATTCATTTCACCTGCATTTTTTTGAGTAGCAATTTCTTTTCCAATTGCGTGAAGACTTGTGCCTTCACGCATAGGTGTATAGGATTCAATCAATGATTGCTTCCATTTACTCGAAAACTTTTCAAGGGTAGTTTTTAAAATTCGAGAAAATGCTTGTTCAATACCTAATTTCGCGGTTTCTCTAAAAAGTGGCCTAATAATATCATCACCATAGTTAGCGGTGGTATAAGCCCAAAATGCTTGCCCCCAGCGATAAGGGAAATATTTGTATTCTTTTGTAACTAAATCACGAATACTTGGAATATCGTTATTTTGTACTGCATCACGCATCCACATGGCTGTATGAGCATCTATTCTTCCTAATGACATGTATTCAGCTAAGCCTTCAACCATGAATAATGGTAGATTCTGAATGTTGCCAATTTGGGTTGAATCTCCAGCAGTCATTAATTGATATTGAAAAGCATGCACTAGTTCATGCCCCAAAACATGGTCAGTTTGCCTTTTTGAGTACATCATTGGCATCACAACCCTGTTACGTAATCCTTCCGTTACACCGCCCGTTCCTTCGCTAATTTGTCCCCCAATGGCGGTAGTCTCTTGAAAATCTGGGTGATTTTGGTAAACAATGATGGGATTGGGATTTAAGAAAGCAATTTTAAAGACTTCTTGATGTATTTTGTACCAATGTTCGCCATTGATAATGAGGTTGTTTGCCGTCTTCTGATTATTGAAATAATGATAAAGTTCAAAATGAGGGCTTTGAAGAACTTTAAAACCGAAGGTCTTGTAGCGAGGTTTATTTTGTCCGAAATACTGAGACTGTGTCAGAGCTAAGTGGCTGATAAACAATCCAATAAAAAATAAACAAATTTTTCTCATACCTTCTTGGGAACATTTATTGCTAAAGCTTTCAATAAAGAACGTAAAAATACACAAATTCGCTTATTTGAATAGAGTTTTTTATTAGAGTGCCAATGTATTTGGATAAGTGGGTCGACAAACTCTTGCGAATCTGCTTTTCCAATAGTTGGTCATCATATTATCTTCAATCACTCCTTTCGATGTAGAAGCATGAATAAAACGTATGTTATCTTCGCTGATAACTTCGGTTACAATTCCTGCGTGACTAATATCACTCCCAATTGTTACGAAGAATACTAGGTCGCCTTTTTGAATATTTGGAAGGTTAATAGCAGGGAAAAAATCTGATTGTTGCCAAGAAGTACGTGGAAGCTTAATCCCTATTTCTTTGTAAACCAAGCATATCAAACCCGAACAGTCGAGTCCGCGTATATCATTTCCACCACTTTTATACGGCACCCCTTTATAATTTCTTGCTATTTGAATGATTTTCTTTGTGTATATATGCTCTTTTACAAGGCTTGGTTCTATTTTTTTTGAATGCGTGGCTTTACACGAACTAACGAACAGAAGTGTTAGAACAATAGTAATAAGAGAAATGTATTTTCTTGGAATGAGCACGACTATGTTTTTTAGTTTTCATATTGAGAAAATGATGCCAAACTTTATAATTTTTAAAACTTTTTTAGGGTTTATCTCGTAGTTAACGTATATGCTTAAAAAAATAATTTAGGAATTATTTAAACTAATATAATTATGAAAAAAGTGTTTTTAATGGTTTTGCCTTTCTTTATGTTGGCGTGCCAAAGTTATTCTCAAAACAATAAATCAAAAAAGGCCAACTGCCAGATAGTAGAAATTAAAAAAACCGATGCAGAATGGAAGAAACAACTTTCTCAAGAACAGTATTATGTAACAAGAAAAGCAGGTACTGAGCGTGCTTTTACGGGTATTTACTGGGATAATCACGAAAAGGGTATTTATAAATGTATTGGTTGTGATTTAGACCTTTTCGCTTCAGATACGAAATTTGAATCGGGTACTGGTTGGCCAAGTTTTTGGAAGCCCATCAATGAATGTAATGTAGAAGAACGCTCTGATAATGCTTATGGAATGATTCGAACGGAAGTAGTTTGTAATCGTTGTAAAGGCCATTTAGGGCACGTTTTTGATGATGGACCAAAACCAACAGGTTTACGCTATTGTCTAAATTCAGCTTCCTTGAAATTTGTGAAGAAATGATGGAGTATTTGGAATGTAGAATGAATATTGTTTAGATTTTTCGTTTCTAGATTTTATTCGAAAAATTATCTTAAATTTTTCATGTTTCATTGCTGTCAGTTTAACTGATAGATATTTAGATATAAACAAATTTGACTTTAGCCTAAACATATTGTTTGACTAAAGTCAAATTTATTTTTTATTAATTACCGTCACTTAAAACATGCGGCAGTTAGTTATTTCTATTCACCGATGCGTTTTAAATAGATTAAACCAAATAACTACTGATACTCATAATATCGGCAAAAACTCCTGAGGCAGTCACTTCTGCACCAGCACCAGGGCCTTTAACAACCAATGGATTATATTTATATCTTTCGGTAGTAAAGGAAATAATGTTTTCAGAACCTGCCAGATTAAAGAATGGATGCGATTTTCCAACAGTTTTTAAGCCAATGCTTGCATGATTATCTTCATCAAGTGTGGCGATAAATCTCAAAACTTCTCCATTGGCTTCAGCGTCTTGTAAAAGTTTTTCGAAGCGAGTATTATCTTTTTCTAATTCTTCAAAAAATGCTTCAACTGTTGGGGCATTCAAACATGCATCATTCAATAAATTGGTGATTTTTACATCTTCTGGTTCGAGTTTTAAACCTGCCTCACGAGAAAGAATCAAAATTTTGCGAGCAACATCCTGTCCGCTTAAGTCATCACGCGGGTCTGGTTCAGTATATCCTTTCGCTTTGGCTTCTTTTACTACATCTACAAATCGGTCTCCAACTTTGAAGTTATTGAATATATAGGCCAAAGTTCCTGAAAGAACTGCCTCAATTTTATTAATTTTATCTCCACTCGTAATTAAACCTTGTAGCGTATTGATGATTGGCAAACCAGCACCCACATTGGTTTCATAAAGAAATTTTACACCATGTTTTTGAGCAGCCTTTTGAAGCATAAAATATTGCTCATACTTACCTGAGTTGGCTACTTTATTAGGTGTTACGATTGATACACTGCTACTTAATAATGAATGATAATATTGAACGATATTCTTATCGGCGGTGCAATCCACAAATACACTATAAGGTAAGTTTAAATCTTGTACATCAGAAACAAATGAACCAATGTTGGCGATTTCTCCATTTTCAAGCAAATCTTCTTTCCAATTTTCGAGATTTATACCACCTTCGTTCAAAAGCATCTTTTTAGTGTTCATCACACCTACAAGCTTGATATTAAGATTTTTTCGTTGCTTTAAATAATCTTTTTGTTCCTGAATTTGGCGAAGAAGCGTACTCCCAATCAAACCAGTTGCTCCAACTAAATACAGATTAAGGGTAAGACCATCTACTTGGAAGAAAGTTTCATGAATAGCGTTTAGAGCCTTCGTAATATCTTTCTTGTAGATTACAACTGAGATATTCAACTCTGACGAACCTTGTGCGGTGGCTACTACGTTGATACCATTTTTACCAAGTACACTAAATAATTTACCCGATGTACCTGTACTTGATTTCATGCTTTCACCAACAACAGCGATAACCGAAAGATTTTGTTCGATAGAAATATTATCTACTAAACCTTGTGAAATTTCAGTTGCAAAACCTTCTTCTAAAATTTCTTTAACTCCATATGCAGCTTTAGGGTCAACTGCAAAACAAATTGAGTGTTCTGAAGAAGCCTGTGAAATTAGAATGACACTAATTTTGTTCGCTGCAAGAATAGAGAATAACTTGGCAGAAACACCCGCAACTCCCATCATACCTCCACCCTGAACGTTTACAAGTGCGATATCATCAATTGATGAAATACCTGTAATTGCATATTCTTTGGCATTCGCAGTTTTACTAATTAATGTACCTTCATGTTTGTGATTGAAAGTATTTAATATTTTTAAAGGAATATTTTTCTGAAACGCAGGCGTTAAACTAGGAGGGTAGATAACTTTCGCCCCAAAGTGCGATAGTTCCATTGCTTCTGCATAAGTGATTGTTGGAATTGTGAAAGCATTTTTCACCTTACGAGGGTCGGTGGTAAGCATGCCATCCACATCAGTCCAAATCTCAATTACAGTTGCATTTAATGCAGCACCGAAGATAGAACCTGAATAATCAGAACCACCACGTCCGAGGGTTGTTGTTACGCCATCAATTGTAGAAGCAATAAAGCCTGTAATACATTGAAGTTTATTCGTTTGGGCAAAATGCTTTCTGATTAACTCATTCGTAAGCTCAAAATTTACTTCTGCGTATCCAAAATGGTCATTGGTTTTTATTACTTTACGGGCATCTAAATATTCAGCATCAATTCCTCTATTTTTGAGGGCTTCAGTGATGATAGTTGTTGATAATCGCTCCCCAAAACTAACAATAAAGTCATTCGTACGAGCCGAGAGTTCTTTAATCAAGGAAACTCCACGTAATAAATCTTCTAGTTCATTTAAAAGACCTTTTACTTTGGCAATACAGCTACTTTGGTTTTTTACATCAATTAAGCCTCTGACAGCGGCAAAGTGGCGTTCTTCAACGGTTTTGAGAAGTTGTAAATATTCAGTATCTGAAGCAGCAGCTAATTTACCAATCTCAATTAGACGATTCGTGACGCCACCCATGGCCGAATAAACAACGGCTATTTTTCGACCTTCATTTAGATTTTCTTGTAAAATCTGGATTACCTGATTGATGCTTTCAACAGTGCCTACTGATGTTCCACCGAATTTTAATACTTTCATATCCGAAGCACAACTCCAAAAGCGGAGCTTTAATAATAAATTAGTTAATTTTCACAAATATAATAATTTATATACCATTCTATGAAAATTGATTGTAAAATTGTGTTTTTCTAAGAAATAGCTTTTTGTTACGATATTTTGTTTAGAGGTTTGTCTAAATATTTAAGAGAATGTTTGTATTTATAAATTAGAAAATTCATATTTGTGAAATTAACCTTAGGTCATTAATTATGAATAATTTGTTTAGAGCATTGAATGATGCAACTCGCCGTGAAATTTTAGAATTGTTGAAGGATGGTGATATGACAGCTGGAGAGATTGCCGATAAATTTGATATGAGTAAACCAAGTATCTCTCACCATTTAGATTTACTTCGTCAAGCTGATTTAGTTGCATCGGTGAAGAAAGGTCAGTTTATTTTTTATTCATTGAATATGACAGTTATTGACGATATCATGGTTTGGTTCATGCAATTTAAGCCTTCAGCTCAAGCTGAAAAGCCAAGAATTCGTCTGCACGTTGGTAAAGAAGCCCAATAAATGTAGTTTTTGTATTTTTCAATTCTACACCGATGAAAAAGCAAATATTTTTTGAATTGCTCATCATTTCAATTTTGATGGTGCCATTTGCATATATTTATATGTATTGGCACCCAAAGTTTTCTTTGGAGCATCAGTCAAAACTCTTCTTTTATATTATTGCGGTCTGTTTCTTCTATTTTATTCCGCTATTAATGCAATTCTTAGATAGTAGAAAACCCAATGCAGATTTATTGGTAAGAAGTGCTAAAAGAATCAGACTAATTTGGACTGGTTATGTATCGGCTTTGGGGTTAATTTTATTCTATTATTTACTCAATGAATATGAATACGATAAACCCCGTTTACTTGGCGTTGCTCTTTCATTGTTTTTGTTTGCAAGTGGAAATTTTAGGCAGAATATTCACCCAACGAGTATTTTTGCGGGAAATGGTATTTTCTCAAAATTCGCTATTTTAAGACCTTCTGATGAACAGCAAAATCGTAAAAATCAACGATTTACCGCTAAATTATTTTTTTGGGTTGGAATGGTGGGAACCCTCTTCTTTTTATACTTTAAAGATACTTTTCTTACTTCTTGGGGGCTTTTTTTCATTGGAATTGTAACTTTTTATGGAATTACGATTCGAATGATTCGAAGTGTAGTATAGTTATTATTTTAGCGTATTTTCAACTTCTTTTACGTCAGTTATTTTTTTCTCTCCTTGCCATTCAGCATAAATATATGTCGTGATTTCGGCAATATCAAGATTAGTCAATGAATGATTCGCTGGCATTGGTTGATTATACTTTTTACCCTTCACAACAATTTCGCCTGAAAGTCCATTTTTAATAATACTTATCACTTGAGATTTATCTTTTAAATATTCACTACCAACGATAGGAGGGTATAGCTCTTTGAAACCTGTACCATCTTTTTGGTGGCAGTTTGCACAGTTTTGTTCGTATAATTCTTTCCCGCCAATGTAATATTGTTCAAACTTAATTTTTTCTTCCGATTGACATGCCGAAAAAGTTATACTTGCTATGATAGCAACGAATATTTTTGAAAAGTATGTACTTAGACTTCTCAAGAGCAATAGCACTGATTTGAAAAAATCTTCATATTTGTCGAAACTTCTATCTCTAATGGCGTATTTCATACGAAAATTTATTTTTCTTCATTTAGTAAAACATCCATGTCTTTTAACAGTTTTGTCACATCAGTTTCTTTAGTGCCATCGTAAACGCCACGTACACGACGTCTAGTGTCAACCAAAATAAATGCTCCACTATGAATGATTCCACCCGCAGCAGTGGAATCTTCCCCTGCAGTGACATAATAAGATTTTTCCCCGATTTCGTAAATTTTTGATTTTTCTCCAGTGACGAAATTCCACATATTTCCACTAATACCTAATCTTTTTGCATATTCACGTAATACCTGCACTGAATCATGACGTGGGTCAATGCTGTGTGAAAGAATGCCCACTTTGGGATTAGTTTTATATTTTTCATAAACCCTAAGCATTTGTTTTTTCATAACTGGACAAATGGTAGGGCAAGTAGTAAAGAAAAAATCGGTGACGTAAATTTTGTCTTCGTAGTTCTTGTTTGTGATGACGGCACTATCTTGATTTACGAATGAAAAATCTGGAATGGTATGATAAACAGAATCACCATTGATGAATTCACGTTCGCCTAAAATTGGAAGTTTACGAGAAGAATTATCACAAGAAAAAAGCGTGATAATACTAAAGATAAAAATTGTGCTTAAAAATAAGTTTTTCATGATATGATTAAAACTTGTAGAGTAGTTGAAACCCTACAAGTTTTTGGATTTAATCTAAAATTATTTCAAAAATTCTTCAGCTTGTTTTTTAGCATCGTTTGTTGATTGCTTGATTTTTTCGCCTTCAATTTTCAAATCAGTTAAAGCCTTTACTTTTTCTTCTCCATCTTTCATTTCGGCAGCTTCTCCTAATTTAGGCATCCATACTTCCATATCATTATAAGCTTTATCCAGTGCCGATGAAATATCCAAGGCTTTCGCTTTAAGGTTTGTATCTGCTTCTGCTTTTTTCATAACATTGGCTTTCAAATCTTCTAAATTCATGCTAATTGGCATGATTTCATCGTGTAATTTGAATGTTTCTTCCTTTAATTTAGCGGCCTCTTCGGCTGCTTTGTTTGAACATGCCAGTGAAAATATAACGAGTAAAGCAATTAATATGTTTTTCATGTGTATTGATGTATTTAGTGCAGGAATTTTGTTTAATTTCCTACTTAGTGAGTATTTGTTAATTTAAAATATGATAGAGTGATAATCAGATTACGGATTAATTCCTAACATTTCTATCGCACTGTGAATGGCACTTTCTGATGGGTGTTCGCCGCCAATCATTTTGGCAATTTCAATAATACGTTCATCTTGACTCAATTGTTTCATGCGGCTAACCGTTTTGCTTGAAGAATTATCTTTATAAACATAGAAATGAGATGAACCTCTACCAGCAATTTGGTGTAAGTGCGTAATAGCAATTACTTGAATACTTTGTGCCATTTCTCGCATCATTTTTCCAACTTTTATAGCCACTTCGCCAGAAATACCTGTGTCAATTTCATCAAAGATAATGGTTGGGAGTGAACGCTTATCACCCAAAACGTATTTGATTGCTAACATTAAACGTGAAAACTCGCCACCCGAAGCTACATCTTTTAATTGGCGAGGAGTAATTCCTTTGTTGGCACTAAATAAAAAGTTTATTTGGTCAATTCCCTCATTATTTAGTTTGATGGTTTGATGCTGAATTTTGAGAGTTGAATTAGGCATACCTAATTCAATCAATAAACCAACTACACGTTTTTCAATTTCAACGAGCACTTTTTGACGAGCTTTTGAAAGATTTTCAGCAGCTTTAATGGCTACTTCGTAGGCTTTTTCTACACGTTCTTTGGCAGCGGCAAGATTTTCACTGAGATTCAGTACTTTGCTTACTTTTTCTTCTAAAATCGCTTGAATCTCTAATAATTCACCATTAGATTTTACTGCATGTTTTTGTTGAAGTTTGTAGAGGAGATTTAGTCTATCTTGAATTCCTGAAATTTTCTCACTATCTAATTCAATCCCTTCTTCCTCTGATTCAATATCTCTTGAAACATCCTTTAATTCAACCAAACAACTCTGGATTCTATCTTTATATTGCTGATAGTCAGGAGAATAGCTTGAAATTGGGTTAAGTGTGCTTACCGTAGCTTGAAGGTTAGATAGTATTGATTGTTCAGAATTATTCAAATATTCGAAAGCAGTTTTCAAGCGAAGTTTTACTTCTTCTGCATGCTCTAAAATATTGAGTTCTTGCTCTAATTGCTCTTGCTCGTTGGGGTCGAGTTTAGCTTTTAGTAACTCTTCTAATTGAAAATTATTGAAATCAAATTCTTTTTTATTTTGGTCAGCTTCTACCTGCAATTGTTGGTAAGCATCTTGCAGTTTTTTGTAGGTTCGGTACTTTTCTTGATACTCAACCAATTTATCATGGCATTGGGCATATGTATCTACAATTTGTAATTGATATTCATTCGAACCTAGCAAGATTGAATCATGCTGAGAATGGATATCCATCAATTGAGATGAAATCTTTCGAAGTGTTTCGAGCGTTACTGGGGTGTCGTTGATAAAAGCCCTTGATTTACCACTTGGAGCGATTTCACGACGAACGATGCAAGAACTTTCAAAATCAAGTTCTTCTTCCTCGAAAATGTTTTTTACATAGAAGCCTTCCATATCAAAAGTGCCTTCAATGATACATTTTTCTGAGTCGTTATATAGTGTTTTTGTATCAGCTCTATTGCCCAATAATAAACCAATAGCACCAAGCATAATTGATTTACCGGCACCAGTTTCGCCTGTAATTATATTAAAGTGAGCATCTGGATTGAATTCAAGATGTTCAATAAGAGCATAGTTTTTAATCAATAAATGTGAAAGCATGAAAATCTGGCTTTATATGCATGATTAGGCTTTAACGCACTTTCTGTTATGAAAAATAAAAACCTATTTTTAAGTGTGACAAATTTAGATTGATTTTTATGAATCGAAGTATAAATAAGAATGATTTTTTTATAAAATCTTTCTCCTTAAAATCTTAACAAAACGAAGTGCATTTTTGTTGCACGCTTGTCTAATAACTAGTTGTATCTACGGCAGTATCAGTTTGGGCTGCTAATGAATCTACTGAGAATGTTCCTTTGGTTTTTCGCATGGTATAATGCGTGAAATCTTGGTCAGCTTCCATCCCAATGCCGTGAAGTTCTTCTTTAGGAGTTTTAATTGTAAATTTCTTATCCGTATATACTTTCTTTTGCACCGGCGACCATATCAGCAAATCAGTTGAAAGGCTCTGTTGTTGAACTCTATTAAAGAAAAATACATTACCCATTACTTTGTAAATGCCCGATTGTCTTTCAAATCGGCCAGAATCTCCTCTGAGTGAAGAATATTCTACTCCTGTACGGTCGTAAAATGTTACATAAACTGCTTTTGGATAAACTTCATCTTCATTTTGGAATTTGAGTTGGCGTGCAGTGGTTAATTTTACTTTAGTATATCCAGAATCGCTGAATGCAACTACTAAATTGTCAGTTGACATCAACGGACCATTGTATTGTACTCTGATACTTTTTTTCTTTTTTTCTTCACAAGAAATAACCATGAAGGTAAATAATAAAAGTATTAGGCTTACAATAAAATGTTGTATGTTTTTCAAACGACCATTCATCCTTCAACTAAATTTATTTTAAAATCAAACGTGGCACGCTTGAAAAACAGGCGTGCCACGTTTAGAATACCTATTAGCAATTAATCTATTTTAGGTTTCAAGAACCAACGAGTATCCATTAAAGAGAAGCCTAATGATATTTTAATGTAATTTTCTTTAACCAAACCAGCACCACTTACCCCTCTATTGCCTACCGCTAAAGCTAAGTCGATATAGCTTACACTTCTGTACGCCAATGGGGTTGAGAGACCAAGCGAGAAACTATTATCAGTAATCTGTGTTCCATTAACCAAATAAGGCGTTTTGATTTGTTGGAAACCAGCACGATAGAAAACTTGATTGAAATATTTGGTAGAAGTATATTTTGGTAAGTATTCTACACCAAAAGCAATTCTTTCACTTTTTGTTAGGTTTTTATCGGTTCTTCCATCAAATGTTAAATACTTTGTCCAATCTTGACGGCTATATTCAGCAGAAAATACCCATTTATAAGGGCTTTCAAGACTGATTCCTAGTGCATATCTTGAAGGAAGTGTCATTCCTCCAGTTGAAATGCCAAGAGTATCAACTTTTTTTATGAGTGCTGGGCCATTACCCGAATCATAAAGTGTAGAGAATGTTCGAATTCGATCACCATTTAATTTACTTTGTAGCTCATAAGTTCCTCCAACATTAAGATTCCATTTGTCTGTCAATTTCTGTTGGAAAGCAAAACCTGTTTTTAGGGCAAATCCACCAACCGACATACGGTCTGAATATCTCAAAAATACATCATCAGCAGCTACTAAGAGTTTTGTAGTTGTATCTCTACGGAAACTACCAAAATAAAAGCCAGTTTCTACGCCTAAGTATAGTTTTTTACCTACTAAAAATCCGTTAGACCAAGCAGCTTTTGAAAGACCACCTAAGCCTTTGTAAGTTTGGCTAACAGTTTGGTCACTTCCAGTAATGGTTTGCGTAATTCTAGCCTCGTGTTCAACCCCAGAATATGGCTGAAGACTAATCGCAGTAGTCCACTTTGTTTTTACAGGAAAAGCCAAGGTAATGTGGCTAAGATTCATACCAAAATCTGTCTGTGAAAGAGTACCATTCGATAAAGTTTTATACTGACCTCTCAAGCCAGTATTAAACGCTACGTAGCGGTTTTTAGCCAATAAGGCTGGATTTATTGTATTAATGATAATACCATTACTAAAACTAAGACCTGTTCCACCCATTGCTTCATTAGCAATTGCACTGCCCGAATAAATATCGCCAATACCTAGGGCCGAATACGGTGAATTACCATAAAGGCGAGACTCTTTTTGTGCGAATGTTTGGTTGATGCCTAATAAACTGATAATCAGGTAAGCAGTTAGGTTAATTTTTTTCAACATTGTATTGTAAAATTCTGTTCAAACCTATTAAGGTCAAATTTGAGATATGCTCAATCGAAAATTGGGGTTCTGAGTTTTTGTTTTTTATGTCAATTCCAAAATCAAGTGCAAAGGTCGGCTTTTTTATTTGACTTTCAAAGAAACTTGCATCACCACCACATAATATCACTTTTCTAATCCCTTTTTCTGAGTACTTTTCAATCATTCCGTTCACCTCAGCAATGATTCCATTGATGACACCACTTTCGATACAAGCTTTGGTGTTTTTACCAACTAATTCAGGAATTTCTCTTGCTTCAACGAAGGGTAGTCTTTTTGTAAACGTATGAAGTGCCTCAAATCGTATTCGCATCCCCGGAGAAATTATGCCACCTTCAAATGCTTCTAATGCCGACACGTAATCATATTTGATGGCCGTACCCATATCAATTATTAGCACATCTTGTTTTGGAAAAAGAAAATTAGCTCCAACGGCTGCTGCTAATCTATCTGAACCCAATGTTTGAGGTGTATCATAATGTTTAGCAATGGGTATTGGCGTTTCAGTAGTCAAATAAAGTTTATTCACTGAAACTTTATCAAAGATAAGTTCTAATTCTTGCTGAGATTTAGTAACAGATGAAATGAGTACATTTTTAACATTATTTAATAAAATAAATGCTTCAATCTCCTCTAAAGTCAACCCTCTTTTTATTTCGATTAGATTATTATCTTTAAAAAATCCTGCCTTAGCGGTTGTATTACCGATGTCAACGACTGCATTCATTTTATTTTGGTTTGCATCGAATAAATTCAATTATTCCTTTGTTTTACTCCTTAAAGCTGTTTTTCTACGAATATTTGAAGGACGTTTGGTCATTTCCACTGGGTATCCTAATAAATCTCTTATTACAACCGAGGCACAAACACCACCAAAAGCCGCTGGTAAATAAGAAATCGTTCCATAGGCAGAGCGTTTGAAATTAGAGCCATCTGTTAAAATTAGCGATTCTTTCATCACGGGTTCAATCGAAAAAACAGCTTTGATTCCTTTTTCGATACCCATTTTTTTGCCGCGTTTTCTAACATAATGAGCAAATAAACATTCATAAGTGTCAAACAAATCGGTGACTCTTAACTTTGTAGGGTCTAATTTCCCTCCGGCACCCATCGAACTTACAATTCTTTGTCCACTTGCATAAGCGGTAGAAAGTAGGGTAAGTTTCGGTGTAACACTATCAATACAATCCATGACATAAGAATATTTTGTTTCAAGGATTTCTTTACATTTATCAGGCGTTAGAAATTCTTTTACAACATGTAATTTTAATTCAGGATTGATAGCCAACAAGCGTTCGGCCATAATTTCTGCTTTTGATTCGCCATGATTGGTTGCCAAAGCAGGTAACTGACGATTGCGGTTAGTTGGGTCAACAACATCACCATCAACGATAGTCATCTCACCCACACCTGAGCGACAAATAAATTCTGCGGCAAATGAACCCACTCCTCCTAATCCTACAACTAATACATGGGCATTTTGAAGTTGGTCTATTCCTTCTTTACCAACTAATAATTCTGAACGTGATAGCCAAGCGGGCATTTAATTTTAAGTTTTGGTTATTTTTCAAACAGTGGTGCGTTATTATTGGCATATTTCCGAATAATTTGCAAAAATAGCATCTTCGAGCTTATCTAATGGCATTTTTAGAATAAAAGATGCCTTTTCATAGATTTCTTGAATAGAAACATCTTTATCATCAGTTTCTAAAAATAATTTTTCAATAGGAATATTGGGCAATAAGTGAGCAGCATTCGAATTATCATTTAGAATAGCTGAACCCAAAGAAAGGTAAAATCCTCTTTCAAGAACTGCTTGAGCGATATGGAAATTATTGTTGAAACCATGAATAATCATAGGTACTTTGGGCCTAACAATTTTTTTAATTGAAACAAGCTCATTGAAACATTTTACACAATGAATAATAAGTGGCTTTTTTACATCTTCTGCAACTCTAATCTGTTTGATAAATATTTCTTCCTGTAAGGGTAAAGTACAACCTTTTAATCTATCCAATCCACACTCTCCAATTAGCTTAATGTCTTTATAGTTAGCTAATTGTCGAAGTTTTTCAATTTGCGATTTATGATTGCTTTCATTGATATACCAAGGGTGAATTCCAGTGGATAACCAAGTATTAGGGGTTTCGTCACTCGGAAAAACCTCTAACTCTTCTTCAGAGGCAGGAATGATAAGGTTATAAATAATTTGCTCGTTGGCTTGTTTATCAGTTTGATGCGTATGTATATTTATGAGCATAAAGCTAATTTTATTTGAGTTTAGAATTTGTCATTGAATAGAGAATTTATCATTCGAAAGACAAAACCGTAGCTACAAATATAATTTATGGTTTTTAAGAATCTTCATAATAAACAGATTTTAGCATGAATATAAAGTGTATTCCTTTTTATGAATTGAGTTTGGATGAATTGTATGAGATAATGGTACTTCGCCAAGAAATATTTATTGTTGAACAAAACTGCCCGTTTGTTGATGCTGATGGGAAAGACCAATTAGCATGGCATTTAATGATTAGAGATGAAAACAATAAATTAGCAGCTTACACCCGTCTTTTTGATAAAAATGTTTATTATGAAGGATATACTTCTATTGGCAGAGTTGTTACGTCGGCCCATGCACGTGGTTCTGGAATTGGCAAGTTTCTCATGAAAAATTCGATTGAAAAGACTATTGAACTATTTGGTAATGAACCAATTAAGATAGGAGCTCAAAGCTATTTAATAAAATTTTATCAATCTTTAGGCTTTGAGCTCACTGGAAACGATTACATTGAAGATGGAATTCCTCATACCTATATGATAAGGCCGGTAGAGAAGCGTCATCAATAAATTAAAGATTTATTGATGCACCAATTTCTTGCTTATTCGTTTATTATTTGATTCGATTATTAAAATCTTTTCTCCGCTTACTATATCATTTTCAGGCAATTCAATATGAAATTCATTATCACCGATTTTTAAGAATTCGTTGCCTTCAAAAATGATATTCCCAAGCATGTCTATTAGTTTGATAGATGCTTTTTCGGCGTATTGTGATTGAATATTAATATTTATCCGTTCTAAAAATGGATTAGGAAATGCTCTAATATTCATTTCAGTTAATGCAGGTTCACTGTCGGTAATAGCAAAATCAGTTTTGATATTATTATCAAGCCATTGGAGCCTTTGTGTCAAGAAATTTCGTAGTTCTATAACCTCTTGTTCCCAACTTCCAGCGTATGGAGAAGGTTGAGGCCAAACATATGTACCTAAAATAGGCCATTTCTGGAAGTTTCTTTTGATGGGTTCCTGTAATGCAGAAGCCAAAGAATCAATTTGTTGTTTTAGGTAAGAATCACGTAAAGCACCGTATTTTCGATGAAAACCATATTCTTGTCCGAGTTCTTTGACAAAGGCAGAATCACCTAACATTCTTTCCCACCAAAATGGTACTTGCCAAAAATCGGTTGGACATACGTAGTTGAATCTATATGAAAAACCGTAGGGAGAATCTCCTTCGCAGTAATTAGCATTTCCGTAGGTAATATCGTAGTCCCACGGTGGACCAGCTTTTATTTTACCTCCTTTGCTATCTTTATCCTTGTAGAAAAAAGTACTTATTCGGTAGCCATCTACGTTTTTGGAAATTTCGTTCAATAAAAATAATTGAATAAATGAGCGTGTATCAATGTATTTTCTATATCCATCGGTTTTATCTCGATAGTTATCTGCTTGTAAGGCCGTTTCTGCTTTATCAACGTAGTTTCTTAAATAAGCTCTTTGTTCAGCAGTAATAGTTTTGGGGTATTCGTATAAAAAAGTAGTAAAATTATTCGGTGCATTATAGTTAGGGAATTTAGATCGCCAACTTCCGAGTGTAGAACCAGTAGTTTTATCAGCTTTGAAAATATAACCGCCAGTAATGTCATCGCCAGAAATATCTGTTTCTTTTAATTTTGCAATATCTACACGCCCTTCCGAACGCTTTATTTTCTCCATGAATACATAAACGCCCATATAGACATTATTTATCACTACTTCTACATACTCTGTTCGTGAAGCATATAAACCCATTGCACGAGCAACCCGCATGGTGAGTACATTGTGCATGAAGCTTTTTTCGTTATAGGAAGCGAATAGAATCCAATCAGATTCTTTAGGCATTCCTAACAATGGAAATTCGATAGATTCTGATTTATCATTCCAAAGCTCTATTCCTAATCCTTTTTTGGGAAATGTCTGTGATGAGGAACCCCGATATTCAATTCCTGCAAATCCATCATAATGAGGTTTGTCATTGACACTATTCGTTTTACCAAAACCATTGAAATAAATTTTGAAATCAGTTTTTATTTTTGGTTCATCTGTTATCTGAAATCCATTGGTATTTATAACAATAATTGGTAAGGTTGAAGTTGTAAGAAATTGTGCTTTACTATTAAAAATTGCTAATGTAAAGCATAATAATAATAGTTTTTTCATAAGTTTAATGGGTATTTTTTGTGCTGGATTAATACCTAAGTGTTTCTACTCTAAGTGTAGGGCCTATATCTTTTCTTGATTCTAAAGATTTTTGAATAGCACTAGGCACATTAGAGAGAAAGTCGAAACCCGTAATAGATTCTAAATCGTCAATACTCAATCTATATTCTCCCCATTTTGTGCCACCAACACTTTCTTTATTTGGAATATTTACTGCAATTACACGTGTTTGGGTATCTACTCTGGTGACGTCATTACTGCCCACTGGTAATATTAAAATTACTTTCCAAAAAGATTCGGGTACGACGACTTTGCCATTTTCAAGTGTGCTGGTTTTGCCTCCATTGCTACCAGTTCCACCTTTGCCATACACACCTGCAACGATGTAAAGTTCATTTCCTGCTGAAGCAATTTTTCGGCAATAGTCTTCTAAATCAGCCCATAAGCCTCTATTACTGCTTGGAGCTTGTGGAGCAATGTTGGTCATTAAAAAAGTTTCGTCATTATCTTCATAGCTGCCATCGCGGTCATCAGATGGACAAAGATGGCCTCTGTCGAAACCTGAATTTGTATAATCTCCGGTTTGTACTCGGTACCAACTACTTGGAAGCTCATTATCGGCTCTAAAATTATTTGTT
Source organism: Emticicia sp. MM (assembly GCF_001649495.1). NCBI lineage: Bacteria > Pseudomonadati > Bacteroidota > Cytophagia > Cytophagales > Leadbetterellaceae > Emticicia > Emticicia sp. MM. The sequence goes on from NZ_LXHX01000044.1 coordinate 57,779, forward strand.
CGTTCGGTGTTTCCTTTCCAAGCGGTGCTTAAGTGCCAGCTTACCCAATTGGCGGTGCCTTTACTTCGATTATATGATAAAGTATAACCCTTTTTTATCATCAAATAATTATTGTCATCTTTAGAATCAGCATTGCTCGGATTTCCCATCGCTAAATTATCATCGCGAGTAGGTGTGGTAGAATTTGTTTGCTTTTCTCCATTAGAGGTAATAACTAAATCATCAATATTCAAGCGATTGGCACCACCAGAAATTTTACGAATTTCAATTCTAATTTTACCTGATTCATTGATGTTAAAAGCGGTTGTAGAAAGTTTATTCCCTGTAGTTTTTTGGGTACTTCCCAATTTATTCCAAGAACTGCCACTATTTTTTGATAAGTATAATTCCCATTCAGAATCACCATCTCCATTATAAGCACCGTATGAAATATTAATATCTTTTACACCATAAATATCATAGTTCATTCGTACAAATCCAGTTTCTCTGATTCTAATGGCTTTCGATTCTTTTTTTGTGTCATTGGCAGTAGTACCAATCAAAGCATCTTCAAAATACCATACGCCTCCTGATAATTCAACATTTCCTGCTGTATAACTACTTTTTGAAGCATTTTCTAATCCTTCGGGGAAACCATTGATATAGCTTGTTCCTTTTGGAGTAATGGTTGAGATACAGGAGCTAACAAAAATTGATAGAACTAATAAATAAGAAGAAAATTTAATTTTATGAGACATGTAGTTGAGAATTGTATTTAAGATTGTAAATGTACTAAATTTTATAAGCGAATAGAAAACGAAAAATAGCTCTTAATTAGTGAGTAAATAACAAAAACAGCGAGACCACTGGTCCCGCTGTTTATTTTTCATAAAAACTGTGTTTGTTTATTTATTTGGATTCAATGCATTTTCAATTCTTTGTAAAACATCTTGTAAATGATACTTACTCATCTTATCAGTAGTAAGTGGTAAAGCTAATTTAATGTCGCTTTTTAACATTTCCAAATGTGCTCTTGCAATTGAAGGCAAATCAGTTTTCTTGAGGTCAACCATTCTACTTTCAAAACCATAGGACGCACCTTGTGGAATATATGAAGTAGTTGTCATGCCAGGGTTAAGTAATGAAGCAACCTTCTCAACAAATACTTTTTGTAAGTTACGACGATAAATGTCGATAGCTTTTTTAGATTTCAGTTCTGACCAGATGCTTGAGCGTAAATCAGTCATTAATTCATCTAAATTGTAATTAGCTGAGCTTGATGAGCCAGTTTCCATTAATCTTACAGCACGATCACCTGCCAATAAATTATTTAAAGTAGCTTCCTGAATTGATTTGATTGCCTCAACGCCTGTTTCAGGATTAATTTTATTTAAAATATTTCTGTCTAATAACCATGTTGGCGTTTCAAACACTTGTCTGTTTAAGAAAGAAACGGCATCTTTTTGAGTAGCTCTTGGAACAACCTCATATACCGAGCCTTCCATATCATAAGTTTTAGGCGTATCATAAATACCACCCACGTTTTTAGTTACGTGGCCGATATAGCGACGATACTGTCCGACAACGTTTGCATACAGTTCAGCCAATTCTTTATAAGTTTCACCATTTTCTTTGCTCCATTCTGGAAGATTCGGTAAAATTCTTTGTAAGTTTTTGATACCATAATCAGAAGCCTTCATGGCGTTATCACTTAAATCTTCTGTTTGATAACGAGGGTCAAATGGACTAATTTCTGTGCCAAAACGCTTACGTGGGTCTTTGATAGCTTCTTTCGTAAGTTGGTTTAGAATAGATTTTTCTTCCGTAGCACTTTTGGCATCGGCAAAGAATTTATAAGCCCATTGAATAGCCCAAATATCATAGTCACCAATTCTTGGGAAGAAATCAGTTACACCATCTTCTGGTTGTGCTACGTAGTTAAAACGAGCATAGTCCATGATAGAAGAAGTATGACCATTTTTGGCTACCCAATCTTTATCACGTAGTTTTTCAACTGGAGTGGCAGAACTTGCACCCATATTGTGGCGTAAACCAATAGTATGGCCTACTTCGTGTGAAGATACAAATCGAATTAATTGACCCATCAATTCATCGTCAAATGTTTTCTTTCTTGAACGTGGGTCTGAAGCAGCCGTTTGAATTAAATACCAGTTACGCAATAAACGCATAACATTATGATACCAACCGATATGGCTTTCTAAAATTTCACCACTTCTTGGGTCATGTACGTTTGGCCCATAAGCATTTTGAATATCAGCAGCAAAATATCTAATTACCGAAAAACGAGCATCTTCTAAACTCAAGCTATCTTTTTCGCTCAAATATTCACCACGAATAGCATTTTTCCAACCAGCTTTCTCAAAAGCTACTTGCCAATCATCTACACCAGCTTTTAAGTATTTTTGCCATTTTTTAGGCGTTGCTGGGTCAATGTAATAGATAATTGGTTTTTTAGGTTCAATTAATTCTCCACGTTTTTGGCGTTCAGCATCTTCTTGATTTTTTGGTTCAAGTCTCCATCTTACAGCAAAAACTTCTTTGTCTGATTGTTGAGATTCTTCACCAAAAGTAGAATATTGATTCGCAAAATATCCTACACGCGGGTCGAAATAACGCTTACGCATAGGTGTTTTTGGCAGAATTATCATCGAAGTATTAAACTCCATCGTAACTACACCGGCATCACGCGATGCTGGTAAATAATTACCAATTTGTGGAATTGGAGCCAACGAAACACTTGGTGGAACTACGCTGAAAGTCTTGGTAGTACGAATTTCAGTATTGATTGGATACGAACGAATATGTTGGATAAACGAGCGGTCTGGTTGAATTGCTGCAATTTTTAGTAATTGCTTATTAACTGGGTCAAGAGAAAAGACTTGGTTATCACCCTTGAAAAAGTCAGTTACTTCAATTACCGATGAAGTATCTTTTCTCAATGCCTTAATATCAAATACACCAATAATTGGGTCTGCACTTGAATTAAGAACTGATTTGAAAATCGGTTTTGTGCTATCAGGGCTGGCAATAATTAATGAGATTGAACGCAAGAAAAGTTTGTTTTCTGGTCCTTTTTCCCATCTAACAACTTGACGATTAACTTCTTCGCCACCAAAAATGCCACCACCTGCTGCTGTTTTTGAGTAACGAGTAACGGTCATGATGTCGCGACCCATGAGGGTATCTGCAATTTCGAAGAAATATTTATCATCAACTTTATGTACCGTCATTAAGCCTTTGCTAGTCTTGGCTTTGTCGGTAATTACTTCTTTGTAAGACTTTGGCCCTGCTTTGGGCATTTCGGCAGGTTTCGCTGGTGCTGCAGGAGCCGGGGTTGAAGGTTTGGTCTCTTCTGATTTTTTTTCGTCTTTTTTCTGAGCATTAGCTCCTAAAGCAATACTCAAAGCTAAAGAACTTAAAAAAGTAAACTTTAATAATTTCATAGATTTGTTTTTGTAGTTGAAGAATATTATGCGTAAAACTAAGGAAAAATGAATCAATCAAGTATAAACTTATGATGAACGGATAAGAGAAAAAGACAAATTGTCATTTTTTATCGAAGTTTACACCATTTTATTAACCAAAACCCGGCAATTTTGTTAGAATTAGATTTGAAAATATTTTTATTTTTTTTCATGCTTGATGTAACCCTCGAATTAAGAAAGAAGAAATACAAAACCATTAAATATAAAAACCGCCGCCTTTTATATCATAAAGTCAGCGGTTTTTATTTAGGTAAACCAATTAAAGCAAATTGGTTTTTATTAATTTTATGGAAATCGCAATTAATATCATTCCGAATACTTTTCGTAATATATCTGCTCCAGTTGGCCCAAGAATTTTTTCAAGTTGTTGAGAAGTTCGTAAAACGATATATACCACTGCTAAGTTTAATAAGATACCAACTACAATATTCTCCTCCTGATAGGCCGCTTTCAGTGAAATAATGGTTGTCATTGTTCCTGCCCCAGCAATTATCGGGAAAGCTAGAGGCACTATTGAGGTGGCTTTACTGTTGGTTGTTTCATGTTTAAAAATACTCCTACCTAAAATCATCTCGAAACCAATGAGAAATAAAATTAATGCACCCGCAATCGCAAAAGATTTTACATCCACACCGAATAAACTCAAGATACTTATACCTAAGTATAAATAAGTTATCATGAGACCTCCAGCAACTAAAGTGGCTTGTTCGGCATGAATGCCACCCGCTTTTTTCCGTAAATCAATGATAATAGGAATAGCTCCTAAAATATCAATTACTGAAAATAAGATGATTGAAACTGAGATGATTTCTTTAAAAACGAAGTTCATTGGCGTAGTAAGGCTTTTAGTTTATCAAATTCCCAATTCTCAATGGCAGGAAAGTTTGCGATTCTGAATGTTGTGTCTTTCCATTGACCATATCCATTACCCAAAATTATATTATTTTCTTTAGCTTTTTCCTTGATAGAAGAAATTTCACTATTTGAGCCCTCTATGGCGATGACTGTGGAAGAACGCACGGAATCATTTTTAACTAAAAGCTTAAGCTTGGTTTCTTCCTCAATAAAATTATAAAAATCTTGGGCTCTTGCTTGAATTTGTTGGTTCACAAGTGAGATATTATTCACTTGTTGCATTACTCTATGCAAAAGAAATATGCCTAAGATATTAGGTGTATAAGGTGTTTGTAGTTTTTTAAAGTTTTCACGAATAAATAATAGACTGTTGTAATATTTTTTGTCGCCGATTTCTTTGGCTCGTTTGATTGCTTTTGGGGAACAAATTATTAAACCCATGCCTGCGGGAAGTCCCAAGCATTTTTGTACAGAAGCTAACCAAATATCACCGTTTTGCCATTTAAGTTCTATTCCACCTAGTGAAGAAGTTACGTCAACGGCAATGACTGCTTCTGCTTTTAAACTTTTCAAAAACTCATTTGAGATTTGTGTCGCATTTGATGTTTCATTTTGGGTGATGCATACAAGGTCAGCATCATGTGGAATGAAATTATTAGGTGCTAAGGATTGGAAATCAAAGCTTTGTTTGGTGGTTTGTTTGACAATTCGTGAGGCATATTCATGCCATTTTTGTCCGAAAGCACCGTTGTAAATATGATGGCTATGATTGATTGTAAAAGATTGGCTTATAATTTCCCAACATTCGGTTGCCGAAGAAGTAAAAAAAACTTCATAATCTTCGGGGATATTTAATTTAAACTTGAATTCTGATATACATTTTTCTAACATTTCCATAAAAGGAGCACTTCGGTGATTTTGACTCAAAATTCCCGATGTTACGGCTTCTTGAAGGTAAGTGGCAATCTGTGGATACACTTTCGATGGCCCAGGATAAAATGTTATCATGAATTTGTATTTAATAAGGAAATTAAAAAGCCATTTCCTTTCTATTCTTGCTTTTAGTTTTTATTGAAGAAATAAGTTTTTAAATCTCTTTCAAGTTCGGCAGCAGTCACAATCTTTATATTTCCATCAATGGCAAGAGAAATTTTCCCATTTTCTTCCGAAATACAAATGGCAGCAGCATCGGTAGCTTCTGAAATTCCAAGTGCCGCACGATGTCGGAAACCATAGTTTGAGGGTAAGTCGTCGTTGTTGGCAATAGGCAAAATGCAGTGAGCAGCCATAATCCTATTGTTATTGATGATGATAGCACCATCATTCAATAAACTGTATTGGCTAAATAACGATAAAATAAGTTTTTTGGATAATACAGCATCAATAGAATCTCCTGATTCAGTAAATTTTGATAAATCGTCTTCTTTTTGAATTACAATAATACCACCAGTAAATTCGCTCGACATAGTTTTGGCAGAATCTACGATGGTTTTTAATGGGAAACTATCATCTAAAGGAACTTCAGTGCCCATTATATTAGCAAAAATCTGATTATTCGTAAGGGTAGTTGATTTGCCAATCAGGAGTAAAAATCTGCGTATTTCTTGTTGGAATAATACGATTAAGGCAATCGCTCCAACGCCCATGAAATATTCTAAAATTCGAGTAAGTAACTCTAAGCCAATAGCTTTAACGATTAGATAGAATAAGTAAATAAGTAAATAGCCCGTAAAAACTCTACTCGCTACACTTCCTCTAACTAGTTTGTATATATAATATAATAAGAATGCTACAAGTGTAATATCTAAAATATCAGTCCACTTTATTTCTAAGAATCCGATTTGCATGAGAGAATTTCATTTTGTATTCAAACTCGGTTTCAAAATATACCTGAAATCCTGAGTTTTCGTAAAAGCGTTTGGCTTTTGGATTGTTTTTTAATACTTGTAATTCAATTCCTTTCGACTTTTGTTCTCCTTCTTCAATAACTTTTTTGATTATTCTACTACCAAGACCAAGATTTTGAAAGTCTTTTTGAATTTGAATATTTATAATTTCGAATGAATGATTTTTTTCTTCTACTTCCAGATAACCAATTGTTTGATTTTTATACTCAACCATTTGGATAAATGCGGAATCAAAATATTTACGATGAGATTCTATTTCTGTTGAATACAATTCTTCGCTATATTCTTTATACGCATCTTGCTCTATTTCGAAAGTCAAATCAGCATCTTTTTGAGTAGCTTTTCTGAGAAAAATGTCCATTTTATCTTGGCTTGATGAATGAATAATATGATAAAATGAATTGTCAGTTTTTCAGAGAAATCATTTTAGTGCAAAATAAATACTTTTTTGTGGTATGTTTAAGGCATTTGAGGCTAATTTGTTGGATATTCCTTAAATTGAATACATGAAGGATGTAAAATCTTCGTATTATCACTAAGCTTTTTCAAAAGACCGGTTTGTTGATTTCTACTAAAAACCACAATATTATCAGAACTTTGGTTTGCCACAATGACAAAATTTCCAGTGGGGTCTATATTAAAATTTCTTGGTGTTCCACCATGGGTAGATTCATGTCCAATTAACTCAATTTGTCCATTTTTTTTGATTTTAAAAATAGCAATGGTATTTTCCACTCGGTTGGTCACATAAAGAAATTTGCCATCGGGCGAAGGATGAATATCAGCACTACTATAAATATCCGCTTTTTTTTGATTGGCCATCGTTCTTTGAAGCTCAGTAAGTTTACCATTTTGATATTGGTAGACTACTATATTTCCAGCCATTTCTTCAATTAAATATGCAAACTTTTTATTGGGATGAAATGCTAGATGACGTGGTCCTGCTCCTGCGGATACTTTTACTGTAAGTTCTTCTCTTGGAATTAAGGGTTTATTTTTGTTAAAATCAAATTGAAAAACCCTTATTTGGTCTGTTCCTAAATCTGGTAAGAATAAATAATCATGATTCGGCGAAAGAATCCCAGAGTGAATATGAGGTTTTTCTTGGCGTTCTTTATTAATACTCGAACCATTGAACGAAAAACTTTGTACAAATTGATTTAAACTACCATCGGTGTTGATAGGGAGAACCGTTACATTTCCTTCCCCATAATTGGCTGAAATAACAAATTTCTGAGATTGATGAATGCTCACATAAACAGGGTTTTCACCATTTGCCGATTGCTTGTTGATTAGTTTTAAACTACCATTAGAGGCATTGATAGCAAATGCACTGATATTTCCATGTTGAGGCAACTTAGTTTCTGTACATGAATATAGGTATTTACCATCTGGCGAAACATTCAAAAAGGAAGGATTAACCAAGTTTTCTCCGTGACTCAATAACCTTATTTCACCATTTTTTTTATTGAGTTCATAAACGTAGATTCCATTGTTAGGTTTTCCATCGGTATATGAACCAATAAACATCAGCGTTTTCTTTTGGGCAAAAGTTTGATTAATGCACAAAAGTAAGAGTATAATTAATTTTATTTGCTTCATTATTTAATGAGAAAGAGACCGTTTTTTTATCATTCCACCTTTGGTATCTTTGATACTATTCATAACCACAAAGGCATTTGACTCGATTTTTTGAATTTCAGTATTTAATTTATTTACTTCCAAACGAGTTATTACAGTGTATATGATATCGACATTCTGCGTTTCTCCACTTTTTCCAAACCCTTTTTTTCCACTATATACCGTTACACCACGTCCCATTACATTAATAATCATTTGTCTAATTTCCTCACTATGTGATGAGATAATAGTTACGCCTGTATATTCATCAATGCCTTCTACTATAAAATCAAGTGTTTTTGAGGCAGATAAATAGGTAATCATTGAGTAAAGTGCAATTTCAACCGATAAGAAATAGGCAGCGGCTGAAAAAATTAAAATGTTAATGATGATAATAATATCTCCAAGCGTTGTTCCAAATTTTCTACTTAGATAAATGGCTAAAACTTCAGTTCCATCAATTACAGCCCCACCTCTTACCGATAAACCGATGCCTGCTCCGAGGAAAAAACCACCAAAAATTGATACTAAAAGATTATCTTGAGTTACATCGGGAAAGTGAACAGTGGCTACGCATAATGCCAAGCCAGAAATGGCTAAAGCGGTTTTGATGGCAAATACCTTACCTACCGTTTTATAACCTAAAAAAATGAAGGGAATATTGATACAAACAAGTAGTAGTGGTAGTGGAATTTTAGTAATCGCAGAAATTAATAGTGAAATGCCTGTTGCACCACCATCTATAAAATGATTAGTTAGTAAGAAGCCTTTAAACCCAAAAGAAGCAGAGAAAATGCCCGCAGTAATGAGTATAAAATCTTTGAAGTAGCGTGTAATTAAAATCTTTAATTCTCTGTAACCTTTTGCAAGTTTATAATCAGAAAATTTTTCGTTTGTTTTTCGTTTGTTGAGAATAGTTTGTGTGATAATTTTTTTCCAAAGTGAATTCATAAGCAATTTTTTGATTTTATGTTTTTAAATCAGCTTTACGTTTACGCAAGAAATTCGTATAGCGTTTGTCTGTTGGGTATTTTCTATTGGGGGTTAAATTGTTGAAAATCAAAGCAACAGTCAATAGAATTAGCGTGCCTACCAAAACGGGTGATAGCACATACCAATAACCCAAATTTTTAACTTTATCTGTACCTATAATAGCAATTAGTGCCGCAGCTCCGCCCGGAGGATGTAGGGTTTTGGTTATTTGCATAACTACAATTGATAGCGAAACAGCTAAGGGGGCATTTATCCAAAGGATATTTGGCATTGTTTTATAAACTGTTACTCCAATTGTTGCTGACAAAACATGACCCAAAACCAAATTTCTTGGCTGTGCAAGTGGACTTTGAATTGCACCAAAAATTAATACACTTGATGCTCCAAATGAACCAATCAAGAAGACAGAATCTATCTCTGATAAAGTTCTACTTTGAATAAATGCGATGATAGCGATACCAATAAAAGAGCCGACAAATGAGTAAATATGTTCTTTGGTATCGACTAATGTTTCACGGTAAACGACATACTTTGTCATTCTGAAACCACGTTTAAGCCTGTTTTTTACCATTATTGTTTTATTGTATGTAGTTGAGTTGTGTGGAATTAATATTCCCTGAAAATCAGAAAAATTAAATATCTATATTTAAAACGTCTGTTCCTCTATTTTAGTACTTCAATAGTGTTCAATTCTGGGCCACCGCCTCTATTAGCCGAGCCTGCAATAGAATATACTTTTCCATTAATCACTGCGGCTCCAGTTCCATGTCTGCCTTGATTAAGATGCGGAAAAGGAACCCATTGCATTTTTTTAGTATCGAACGCTTCCACTTCATTATGTGAAGGTACTTGAGCGGCACTTTCGCCACCAATAACCAAAAGTTTATCTCCTAATGAAACTGATGAATTTCCTGCTCTTTGAGTTGGCAGATTCAGTTCGCTTGGTAAAGTTGACCATTTATTGGTTTTGAAATCATAAACATCAATCGCTGGTTCTGTAAGATTTAATACTTGATTGATGCGTGCAGTTGAGCGTCGCCCTCCTGCCACGTAGAGTTTATCATTAATGATTGCCACACTCACGTGGTCACGAACATGAGGGGCGTCAGCCATTTTTTTCCACTGATTTGTTTTTGGGTCATATTCATCAAACCATGCCACATGACCATCCCAGTGACCATCAGTAATACCATTAACTAAATAAATTTTATTCTTATATACAACACATCCTGCCGAGCCTCTTAGACGTTCTTTAGGAATTTCTGGGCCAACTCGCCACTCTTTTTTGCTTGGATTGTATATATAAATATTCGGAATTGGAGATTCGTGAGGGTACTGGCCCGTTAATGCCATTATTGCATAAACTTCATTTTGAAAAGTAACTGCTTGTAAATGATGTATTTCTATTGGAGTTGGAGGGGTCGTTTCCCATGTTTGTGTTTTAGTATTATAAATTTCGGTTGGTTTGATACCTCTTCCGCCAAATAAAACTATTTTATCACCAACAGCGGTAAGCGTATTTTCATGGCGATTGGTGCAATTATTTACAGGTGAAACTTTTTCCCAAGTTTGGGCTGATAAAATAAATGCATTGCAAGAAAAGAGGGAAATTAAGAGAGAAGGTTTTAATAATTTTGAAATCATTGTTAAATTACTTAGAGTATTAGAATTATCTAGCAATTTAAAAAAATTATTTGAGCTAATTTATAGTTCTATATAATTGAATTGTAATGTTTTTCTTTTTTCATAAAACATCCTGAAATTCAGGTACTTTTTCGAAAACACCTTTCGCAAATGGGCAAATCGGTACAATTTTTATTTTTTTCTCACGGGCAAAATTCACAGCTTTTGTAACCAGTTGTTTACCAGCCCCTTTTCCTTTTAGTATCTCTTTAACCTCAGTGTGATCTATTAAAATTCTATCATGGTTACCACGCCAAACGTAGGTCATTTCTGCCGCAAGTTCTCCTTCTATTTCAATGTAAAATACACCATTTTCTCCGTTATCTTTTTGTAGGATTTCCATAAAAAATTATTTAAACCGTAAATAAATATTCAATTGAAATATTATCAATTTTTTCTAATTTACCAACAACTTGATTAGTCAATGTCTTACGAAACTCGAGTTCCATTGTACATTGATTATCGTAGGTTTGATTCCTTATTTTTAGACTAAATTCCTTCACAACCTTCATCACATCATTCATCTGAATGAACTCAAAACTCACAATATAAACATCATTTACTGTTTTTTCAATAATTTCTGCCAAAGCAAGTGCTTCGGCAGTGGCTGTTTTGTAAGCATTAATGAGACCCGGTACGCCCAAAAGGGTTCCACCAAAGTATCTAACTACAACCACTAAAATATTAGTAACATTGTGAGATAGTAAGGTGTTTAAAATGGGTTTTCCCGCAGTTCCAGATGGTTCTCCATCATCATTTACTCTAAAATTCGTGCGTTCGAGACCTAGCCTAAATGCATAGCAATGATGAACAGCTTTGAAGTGTTCTTTTCGCAAATTTTCAATAATTGGCTTTACCTCATTTTCGTGTTCAATCGGATAAGCATAAGCTAAAAATTTACTTCCTCTATCTTTAAATAATCCCTCTACGGGAGATTTTATGGTTTTATAAGTATCTTCAAAAAGCATGTAATAAAGGCTGCAATTCGATAGAATGCATCAGTAATTGATTGATATAATTTTTTATAATTGAATCGACTTATATCTTTTCCAATGATAACCACGGTCAGTTTGTTCTTCTGCTTGCCATCCTTTAAAAATAACTAATTTATTTTTTTCCTGAATAACATAATAGTAATCACCAGCACCAGCCCACCAAGAACCACAAGCGGCTAAGGCATTTTTAGGGATTTTGTTTTCTGCATATAAACTTGGGTCGGTTATATCGGCATTTCCTGCAACTTTATCAATTTTGGCGATTTTTTTTCCAAAAGATATGAAAATATCTGAGTGAGGAGTGCCATTTTCATCTTCAGGATATGTTTTAAATGTAAATTTGGCAGAAGTTGTACTAGGCTTCGTTTGTGCAAAAGTCAAATGCACGATTGAAAACATTAGAAATGAGCATAAAAATAAGTTTTTCATAATAATAGGTATTGGGTTTTATAGGTTTTGAAATTTATCTGATTCGTGAATGAGTTTGCCTGTAAATCCTTTTTGTGCAAATGCAAGCATAGCCTGAGCCACTTTTTCTCCTTCAATAACTTTATATTTATCGGGTATGATAAAAGCGAAAAAGTCCATAACTACTTTGCCTATTTTTTCACCAAGTCTCGCTTTTTCACGTTCTCCTGCCAACATAGATGGGCGGAAAATTTGAAAAGTTGGAAAGCCTAGTTGTTCAATTGCTTGCTCAATATCACCTTTTACTCGATTATAATAAAATAATGAATTACTATTTGAACCCATTGCGGTTACAATTAAAAATTGTTGAGCACCATTTGTAAGACCTGCTTTGGCTGTTTCTAAAGGATAAGTAAAATCAACTTTATAAAAATTAGCTTTTGAACCTGCTTGTTTCATGGTTGTACCCAAACAGCAGAAAATATCATCAGCTTTTATTTTTGAATTATCGAAGTTATCAAAATCAAATATAATTTCTTCTAATTTTGGATGATTTATTTGAAGTGTTTTTCGAATAATAACTTTTACAGTACTATATAAACCACTATTTAATAATTTGATTGTTAGGTGTTTACCTATGAGCCCAGTTGCACCAACTACTAATGCTGTTTTCATTTATCTTCTTTTGTTAAACTCAATTGTATTATAACCTACAAGTTTTTCTGCCCGAGCTGTTACGGGTTTGTGGTATATGAAAATCTCATAGATATTTTGTGTTTCTCCAAAATTTCCTTCAAAATAACTCTCATCAATTGAGTTATCAACTTTTTGAATGACAAAATCATAATTATAAACACCTTGTTTTAATAATATAGAAGTTGCATAGCCGCCAAAATTGTTATCGTAGTTCATGAGGTTATTTTTGTCTAATCGCCAATCATTAAAACTTCCATTTACATACACCTTATCGTTGTTATTTTCTAATTCATGGGTTTTTAGTCCAAATGTTACGTAGATATAGTCGGCATCAACCGACGCCTCATTACCTTCTCGATTATCAATAACATAACTTCCATCAAAATCATTCGACTCAATGTAAGCAGTTTCGCTACGATTATTTTGGGGGTAAATCCACATTTCATCTTCCTTACCCCGCTTTATTTGCGTTATAAATTGACCTTTATAGTTGGTGCTTCTGGAATCAAAAAATCTGAATTCATTTCCTGCAGGAAATACATTTTCGTCATTAAAAAAACGGTATTCTAGTTTTGAAGCACTTTCATTTACACTGAATGCTTTTAGATTTCGAACCGTTCGATTCCATCTAAAGTTTTGACGAACAATAATTTTTAATTCATCACGAGGTGACATTAGTCGATAATTTCCATAATTTACTTCAAAGTCTATTTGTTGATGAGTTTTGTATTTTGATGGGGCTTGGGCTTGTCGGATAGTGCCAAAAGCTCCAACTTGACTTTCATAAACCATAAATCTCTTGCTAAAAATTATATCATCTTTTCTTCGGCCTTTCCACGCTACCAATAAATAATTGCCCGATAGAAGTACTTTAGGAATTTCAATTTTATAGTGATAATAAGGAATTTTCGTGCCTCTTGAAACTTGGTAATTATTCAAAACGAGGTCGTTATATTCGGGCATGTATTCAATTTCTGAAAGCACAGATTGTTTCCAATCATAAGTGCAATGCAGAATTCGAACGTGATATTGTTCGAAATTAGCATTCAAATCATCGAATTCAAGCCAAAGGTTTTTGGAATCGTTTAATGCAATAACCGGTGGATTAAGCGTTCTTGAGGCATCTCCTGCATCGCCCACAAGCGGGTATAATAATACAGTTTTAATATTGGGTTCGTAGATGTAATCTTCAAATCGAAGGGTTTTATCTTGAGCAAATGTAGATTGAGAAAGCAGAAATAGACAATAATAAAGAATTTTTCGCATGGAATCATTTTTTTTCAAAACTAACGAAATTTTTGTTGAAAATATTGATGGCTTAAATAAACAAATTGGGGCATAACTATTAAGTCATGCCCCAATTTATTAATGAAATAGACATTCGGTTAATGGGAAAATTCAAGCATCAGTTTTTCTTCTTCTTTGGTGTTGTTACTGAGGCAGGTGCTGCAGGAATTTTCGCTTTAATTTCGTTAATTCCTTTTTCAATACCATCTTTAAAGAATTGGTAAGAACCATCACCAGCACCTAAAGATTGAGCTTTCAATGCAAAACCTAGGGCATCAGATGATTTGCCCAGTTTATCTAAAATTTGAGCCTTAATCCAATTATTACGGAAATTCTCACGCAATGCTAAAGATTTATCAATCAAACTTAGTGCTTTTGTTAAATCCATGCCTTTTTGGAGCATATAATCGGCAGCTTGCTGGAAAGTATTAGAGGCATCCGTATTTTTCTGGTTGACTGCATTTTCAATTGAAGCAGCATTATCTACGCCAATATTCAATGAAACTTTGGTCTTTTCCCAACTGAAATTCAACGTTGCTCCATCATCTTTTAAATCTGAGAAATCAAAAGTAAGTGTTTCAACTGGAGAAATATCTTGTGGACGAGCCGTAACTCTCAAAACATCATCAGCAGCATTGTAGTTTTGCTCAGTAACATCAAGTTTTTTGCTAAAAATGATTGTCCAATTTGTTTGGGTTGGAATAGACATAATCGCATATTTTCCTGCTTTCAAGGGTTGGCCTTGAACTGTGATGTCTCCAGTAAGTTCAATTTTAGTTGCGGCATTGGCACCTGTACGATAAACTTTATCAAATGGAATAAGTTTCCCAAATATTTCACGTCCTTTTAGGGATGGACGAGAATATTCAATAGTAATTTTGTTGACTCCAACTACTTGAGAAATTGAAGCACCTGGACTTGGAGCTGGTGTAATTTGAGCAAAAGTTAGACTGCTTGATAGTAAGCAGCTTAAAGCTAATAGTGCAATTTTTTTCATTGTGTATATGATTTTGTTGTTTTGATGAACTAAATTCGTGCAAATCTACGTATAAAACTCCAAGTATGCACCGAAAAAAAATAATCGAATTACTCGAAAATTACCAACCAACTGATTCCAATGAATTAGCGATGAGAAACGAAACACTTGATTTTGTAAAGAAAAATGAAGATTGTTTTAAAAGAGAATTGCTTGTAGGGCACGTAACAGGCTCAGCATGGATTGTAGATGCCGAACGCAAAAATGTTTTGATGATGCACCATCGTAAACTCAACCAGTGGTTTCAGCCAGGTGGGCACTGCGATGGTGAATCTGATGTACTTAGTATAGCTTTGAAAGAGGCGAATGAAGAAACAGGCTTACAAAACTTTAAGATTGTAAGTGAAGAAATTTTTGATGTTGATGTGCACCTCATTCCAGAACGAAAAGGAATTCCAGCACATTATCATTATGATATTAGATTTTTATTGGAAGCTGATAAAAGAGAAACTTTGGTAGTCACGGAAGAGTCGAATGATTTGGCTTGGGTTTCTTTAGCAAATATTGCCGAGTATAATAATTCGGAATCGATTTTAAGAATGGCAAGGAAAATTTCATGAAAAAATCCCTATGAGCATAGCAAAATCATAGGGATTTTTTATTTATCTAACTATTTTAGTAGAATATTGTAAATTTTCGGCTGTTACTTTCAATATTACATTTGCTAAAGGTAATTCATTCAGCATTGGCAATGTAATTTTACTTTCTTTTGTAGTAATGCTCCAAAGAGTTTTTCCCGAAAAATCAGTAATTGAGTATTCAAAATTAGTTCCTGCATCATTCTTTAAAACCCAAACCTTAGTCGAACTTCCATCATTAATTGGATTTGGAAATACCATTACTTCTTGACCTGATTTTTTTAATTCATTAATAAGCGATTCTAATTCTGCTAATTCGTAGGCTTTATCAAAGTTGGGAATCCCATAGCCAATTCTATTATCAGGATTGATATATTGAGTAGCCGAACGAATGAGATAATCTCTGATTTGCATATTACTAAGCGATGGAAATGCCTGCCAAAAACTTGCAGCAAATCCTGCAATTAAAGGAGAAGAAAAAGATGTGCCATTGCTAGTTCCAATACTTCCATTTGTCCCACCAATGATTGTGCCAGCACCTTGAGCCGATAATTCTGGTTTTATTCTACCATCGAAAGATGGTCCATAAGAACTAAAAGAAGCCACATTTAAAGTACTTCCCACTGCACCAACCGCAATGATTGAGTCAGCGTCTGCCGGAGTACCAATATATTTCCAGGCACTTGAACCTTCGTTGCCTGCTGAGGCAACCACCAAAATTCCTGCTTGGGCTGCCCAGTCTGCCGCACGGGTGGCCAATGCACGGTCCCCATTCATGTCAGAATACTTATAATTTTGTGCAGGATTATCGAAAGTTGAATAGCCCAGAGATGTATTTATTACATCAACACCAACACTATCCGCCATTTCTGCACCAAATAACCAGTTGGCTTCTTCTCTTTTGGTTTCTGAACTAACATCTTCAGTAGTTAATAAAAGATAGCTCGCTTTGTAGGCTGTTCCAACTATTCTACCAATTTCATAGGCCGCCATGCAAGAAAGCACGTTGGTGCCATGACTGTGGTCGTTGTAAACATTTGTTTCATTATTTACAAAATCCCAAGTGCCAATAACTCTTTTATCACTGAATAGGTCGTTGAAAAATGAGAGTTTATTAGCATTTAAAAAACCAGAATCCAGAACCCCAATCAGCATGCCTTCGCCTTTATAACCTTTGCTGTGCATTTTATCAGCCCCAAGCATTGCTAATTGATTTTGTGATAGACCATTATCTGTTATTTCTTCATTTTCAAACTTATTTCTTGTCTGAGTACCTTGGTTTTCATTACTCTGACGGGCATTTCTAATATCACCTTTTCCTTCTAATCCTTTCACAAAAGAAAGATTTAGAATCTTTGCTAGCGTGTTTTCATCTGTTTGTATTAAAGCCCCATTTATCCACCGAGACTTGTACAATACTTTGGCACCAGTTTTAGCTATTTCTGACAAATAATTGGGGTTAGGAGGGAGGTCTCGTTCAGTAATTGCTATTTTTTGTTTTTCGCGTCTTTTGATTGAGCGTTCAGACAAAAATTCTTTTGGGCGAGTAATAGAATATGGAGAATTGGATTTATCCTTAAACAATACAAGATATTGATTTTGGGCAGATACAGATAGTTGAATTGTCGTGAGAAGCAATAGGCTTAGTAAAATCCTTTTCATAAGTTAAATTTGTTACATTAGAATAACGAAGGAAACTGACAAATCTTTTGTGCAGGGAAGTAAGGAAGTTATATTTTTGATGGAGATACAAACAAACTTGTATCTCCATTGTAAAAATTATTGGTTATTTGAAAGCATTTGTTCAAAAATAGAGTCTTTATTGAAAGCTTTCATTATCCAACCGCCACCAACAACATCATCTCCTTCGTAGAAAACTGCTGCCTGACCTGGTGCAATACCACTAACTGGCTCACTAAATAATACTCGCATTTTATCACCTTCTTGAGTAATTGTTGCGGGCGAACCTTCGTGTTTATATCTTACTTTGGTGGTTGTTTCTAAGGTTTGTCCATTTAAGTCAGGGTACTTTTGCATTACCAGTTTTCCTACCATCATACCGTCTTTGTCTAATGACTTTTCGGGGCCAAGTACAACTTCATTGGTATCTTTTCTAATTTCTGTTACAAACATTGGTTGGCCAAAGGCAACACCGAGACCTTTTCTTTGTCCGATTGTATAAAAAGGATATCCTTCATGTTTGCCAACAACTTTGCCGTTTTCCAGTACATAATTACCCCCTTTTACTCTCTCTTCCAAACCTTCAACTCTTCGTTTCAAAAATCCTCGATAATCATTGTCGGGTACAAAACAAATTTCATACGATTCTTTTTTGTTGACTAAATCATAGAATTGTTTTTCAGTAGCCATTTCCCTAATTTCCGATTTTTTCAAATGACCTAATGGAAGTTTGGTACGAGAAAGGCTTTCTTGTGAAACTCCCCAAAGGACATAACTCTGGTCTTTGAGGGTATCAATTCCTTTCGAAATAATGTATCTTGAATTTTCTTGACGAATATTTGCGTAGTGGCCAGTTGCAATAAATTCACAATCTAATTTATCAGCACGGCGAAGAAGTGCATCCCATTTGATATGAGTATTACACAAAACACAAGGATTTGGTGTACGACCTTCTAGGTATTCTCCTGTGAAATGGTCAATGACATAATCGCCAAATTCATCTCTAATATCTAATATATAATGTGGAAACCCTAAATTTACGGCAATGTTTCTTGCATCATTGATTGAATCAAGACTACAACAGCCAGTTTCTTTTTTACTACCACCCGATGAAGCATAATCCCATGTTTTCATGGTCATGCCAATAACTTCGTAACCTTCTTCATGGAGCATAACTGCTGCCAATGAACTGTCAATGCCACCACTCATGGCGACTAAAATTCTTCCGTGTTTGCTCATGTTGCCGACTGCGAGGATTCAAGGTCCTCCGTTAAAATTAATAATAAACTACAAAATTACTTAACAGAATTTGATTATGAATAGTTCTGAGGTAATTTTGAGCCAAATAATTAGAATTGAACCTAAGTCAATTACTGAGCGAAGTAGAAGTGATTGATACAGGTTACGTAAATTGTAAAGATAATGTCATTAAAAACTCTTGTAAAAGTTAGTAATATAACCAATTTATCCGATGCCCGATATTGTGCAGGAATGGGTGTGGAAATGATTGGCTTTGTGATGGATACAGCCTCGGTTGATTATGTTGCTCCAGAAAAGATGAAAGAAATCAAATCTTGGGTGGCTGGTATTCAAACAGTTGGAGAAACTAAATGTGGCGATTTGGAAGAAATCAAAAATATGATTGCTTATTATGAAATTGATGTTTTACAAATTTCAGAAGTAGCACTTTTACCACAAATTGTTGATTTTGGCAAGCCAATTATATTAAAGTTAGAATTTGACTCAGCTTATTTTGAAGAAAATCTCGAAAGATATGCATCATTCGTTGAGTTCTTCTTAGTTGATGGAACTGAACTTTCAGATTTTGCTCGTTATACAATTAAAGAATATGCATTTAATTATCCAATTGTCTTAGATTTTGGAATTACTTCTGAAAATGTCATGGAGTTAGTTTCTGATATGAATATTAAGGGAATTGCTTTGAAAGGTACCAATGAGATTCGTCCGGGTTACAAAGATTATGATGAATTGAGCGAAATATTAGAGCTTTTGGAAGAAGATTGATGCTTTCTGTTTGGTGAAGATAGAGTTTGCTTATCTTCACCGAATATTTTATCAGTGTATTTTTTGACTGAAATTTCCTTTTATACATTTCCACTCCACACAATATTTGACCACTCTTCCGATTGTTTCTCAAAATCTTCATTAAAAAAATCCCTTTGACATTATTTTTTTCCATTCATGTAGTTTGTATTACATAGTACCGTCTTTCGCCTATATCTTTGTTTCATCAATCACAACAACAAGTGGTTTGATAGAAAAAAAGAAAACAAAAATTAAAAATATTACTACAATGGAAAAGCGACTTTATAGAATTAAATCAAACAAAATGATTGGTGGTGTAGCAGCTGGTTTAGCTGAGTATTTCAATCTCGATGTAACACTTGTACGTGTATTATTAGTATTAGCATTTTTTGCTCCAATACCTGCCATCATACCTTACATTGTTCTTTGGATAATCATGCCAACGAAAGAATCGTTAATCTCAAATGTTAATTACACATCTGTTAGTTAACTATAATATGAGCAAGGTTGCGGTTTTGACCGCAACCTATATCTAACAACAAAAATATACTATTCTAAAAAAATCCTCAATTGAGGTAAAAAATATGGAAAAGCGACTTTATAGAATCAAAAATAAGGGTGCATTATTAGGAGGGGTTTCGCAGGGTTTATCTGAATATTTTAATATAGATGTTACACTAATTCGTGTAGTTTTTGTATTATTGTTTTTCACTCCAGTACCAGCTTTTTTTGCTTATTTTATACTTTGGGTAGTGTTACCAGTAAAATATGATTATGGTTATGCTGGCGTTTCGGAAGTTTACAACTCAACTAATGATATAAATTCTCAATCGGGCGAAACGTCCTCAAATTTTAATTTTATGAGCAGAAACAATCAGAACAACAATTTAGTAGGTGGAGCTATCCTTATTATTTTGGGTATCATCTTCTCGTTCAAAACATTTTTCCACATTAATTTATTCCATTATATCGGACAAATGTGGCCTTTAATCTTAGTAGGAATTGGCGTTTGGCTTATCATTAAAGATAAGAAAGACGATAACTTTACTAACTTTACCAGCAACGATTCTACAAATTTGTAATAAAGAAAAACCTGTGAGGTAAATCGAAACTTTACAGGTTTTTTCTTTCTAAACCATAAAATTTAATCAAGATGGACAAAAAAGGTAATATATTTTGGGGTGCGGTGCTAATCGTACTTGGATTCTTATTTCTTGGGACAAATCTAGATTGGTTCCACCTCAATTGGTCTTTTAGAAAAATAGCACAGTTTTGGCCAATTATGTTGATATTGGCAGGTGTTGCGGCATTTTTTAATCCTCGTAGAAGTGTTTACAATGCAACATCGGCTCTTCTCATTGCTTTTGCTATTCCTCTCGGAATTTTTACGTGTGTTGATGATGGTGTAAAAGAGATTAAGGATGAAATAAGCGATGGAATTAATATCGACATCGATGATGAGGATAATGATAATTATTCGTCTAATTCTGATACTACCGTTGGCGACAGAAACAAACAGTATTTTGCTGTTGAGCTTACACCCGAGGTAAAAGAAGCTACTTTGAAATTAGGCGGTGGTGCGGCTGAATTTGACTTGGAAGAATCAAAAGGTCGTTTGTTTGAAGCTACTACCTTGCTAAGTTTCAAGAATGGTTATACTTTAGAGGAAGAAACAGAAGGAAGTTCGAAAATTATTAATTTCGAAATGAAGGATAAAAAGGGTAAAGACTTCAAGTTTAATTTTGATGATGACAACAAAATAGATAACGATGTTATATTGAAACTCAGTACTTCACCGATTTGGAATATTGATATGGGTATCGGTGCTGGCGAAGTTGATTTTGATTTTAGTAATTACAAAGTCAGAAAACTTGATATTGAAGCTGGAGCTGCTTCTATTGATATTAAGTTAGGAGATAAACACGAAAACGTTGATGTTGACATTGAATCGGGTGTGGCAAGTGTGAAAATCAGAGTTCCAGAAAGTGTTGGTTGCCAGATAAAAATGGATGGTGCGTTTAATGCCAAAGATTTTGATAATTTCGAGAAAGTTCGTTCAGGTTTATGGCAAACGAAAGGTTACGATAAAGCAACCAAAAAAATTAATTTAAATGTTGATAGTGGAATGTCATCATTGAAAGTTGACCGTTATTAAAAATAGTGTCAATAAATTGAAGTTTTTAGTAAGCTGCATATTATTGATGTGAAACTAAATATTTTTCTAAGTCTTCAGTAGGTCATTGTCTATTAGTCAAAAAGCACATTAGATACAGACAACTGAAGACTTAATTGTTTTCACTAATTCCTACCAATTTTTTAATCCTACCAAATCTTAGGTTATATTTGCAGAAAACCATTATTCTGCATGAAAAAATACTTCTTTTTAGTAGTTTTTAGTTTATATACTTCGTTTTCATTTGCCCAAAACTTATCAGCTGATGCTACGATAAGTTTACTCACTGTTTCGCCGGGCGAAGAACTTTATTCTACTTTCGGGCATAGTGCTATTCGAATACATGACCCTCGTCAAGGGCTTGATTTTACTTTTAATTATGGTGCTTTTGATTTTAGAACAAAAGGTTTCTATATCAAATTTCTGAGGGGAACATTACCTTACCAAATCAGTGGCAATTACTTTGAAAATGATATGGCTGGATGGACCCAAGAAAATCGCTCAGTGACAGAGCAAGTGCTTAATTTATCGCAAGCACAAAAACAGGCTGTTTATGATTTTCTTCAAAATAATTATTTGCCTCAGAATAGAGAATACGCCTACAAGTTTTTTTATGATAATTGTTCTACACGTTTGAGAGATGTTTTACGTAGGGTTTGTGCTGATAGTTTACAGTTAAGCAAAACGCTCCATGCAGATAGTTCTTATCGTCAATGGATTGATGTTTATGCCCGTAAAAATGAAAAACTTTGGGCTGATTTTGGAATGGATTTGGCTATCGGTGAACCTTCAGATGAAATTACAGGAGCCAACGGAGCAATGTTTTTACCTGATAATTTGATGGATGCTTTTGATGCAGCTAAAATAAACAAAAATGGTGTTTGGCAGCCCTTAGTGCTTTCAAAGGCGGTGATTAATAGACATATGTTGGTAGTTACTGATAAAGAGAAAGAACTCGTTACGCCCAATATTTTATTTTGGACAATTTTTATTCTTGTTTTGGGCTTTACAGCTTATCAATTTAAGTCTTTGAGTACTAATTTTACATTTGACAAAATTCTTTTCTCGGTGGCAGGATTTTTTGGGTGGTTTATTGTTTTGCTTTGGTTCTTTACTGACCATGGTGTAACGGAAAATAACCTAAATATTATTTGGACTTATCCATTGCTTTTGCCTATTGCATTATTTTTGAAGAAAGATACCAAGCGTGCGTGGCTTTCAAAGCATTTTTTAGCCTATGGTATTATTTTGATTTTATTTTTAGTTGCTTGGAATTCCTTCCCTCAAGAAATTAATTATGCTTTAGTTCCAGTGGTTTTGACCTTGGCGGTCCGTGCATTTTTTGTTTGGTGGAGAATTAGAAAGAAATTGTCTTCATTCTGATATGAAATGGGTATAAAAGGAAGACTTCGCTTTAAGCGAAGTCTTCCTTTAAAAGGTCTTTCTTAAAATACGATTATTTTCTTGAGCCGCCGTACCATTTCTTTTTAGGTTTTGAAGAACCTTCCTTTGAAGCATTTGGGTTTGGCTTTGAAGTAGTTGATTGTTTCGGCCTATTGCTATTTTGTCTTGATTCTTTATTTCGATTATTGTTCTGAGGTGGTGCTACAACTCCATAATTAGGTTTTACTGCATAAGGATGCTCTTCAATAACTGGTATTTTCTTGCCAATTAATCTTTGAATATCTTTCAGATAAGTAAGTTCTTCATTTTCACAAAAAGAAAATGCAATGCCATTGCTACCAGCACGCCCCGTTCTACCGATTCTATGTACGTAGGTTTCAGGAATGTTAGGTATTTCGTAATTGATTACGTAAGCCAAATCATCCACATCGATTCCTCGGGCTGCTATATCGGTAGCAACTAAAACCCTTGTTTCTTTTGATTTGAAATTATTTAAAGCTCTTTGACGAGCATTTTGAGCTTTATTTCCATGAATGGCTTCTGCTTTGATGTTCTTTCCTGAAAGCATTTTTACAACTTTATCAGCACCGTGTTTAGTTCTTGTAAAAACCAATACAGTTTCAATATTAGAATCCTTTAAAATTTCTAAAAGCAGTGCATTTTTATCTTTTTTATCTACATGATACAAAAATTGTTTAATTGTATCTGCGGTTGAAGAAACTGGAGTTACACTTACAGAAGATGGATTATTTAGAATAGAAGCCGAAAGCTTAACAATTTCATCGGGCATCGTTGCCGAGAAAAAAAGTGATTGACGTTTAGTAGGTAAAAGTTTTATTAAGCGTTTTACATCATGAACAAAACCCATATCTAACATTCGGTCAGCTTCATCTAAAACAAAAATTTCGATTGAAGATAAATTGATAATTCCTTGACCAATTAAATCGAGAAGTCGGCCAGGTGTTGCTACTAATATATCAACGCCTTGTTGCAATTCTTCTGTTTGTTTGCCTTGTTTAACCCCTCCAAATATTACAGAGTATTTTAAATCGGTATTAGCACCATAAGCTGCTAAACTTTCACCAATTTGAATTGCTAATTCACGTGTTGGTGTAATGATTAAGGCTTTAATCTTTCTTTTGCCTTTTCGATTGGTGTCAACTTTTTGATATAATTGTTGTATGATTGGTATTGAAAAAGCAGCTGTTTTACCAGTACCCGTTTGGGCTACCCCAATGAGGTCTTTCCCTGCTAATACTATCGGAATGGCTTGTTGTTGGATTGGAGTTGGAGTTGTGTAACCTTCTGCAGCAAGTGCGAGCCTAATGGGCTCAATTAAATTCAATGATTCAAATAACATATATTAGTGCAAGTGCACAATTAAAAAATTTTAGAACATATAGCATAAAATAACTTATTCTTAAGTTCTATGATATTAATAAAAATATCCAATGATGGATACACAAATGTAAGCATTTTTTTATCGTTTACCTAAATGTAGGTTTCATTATGGGTGAATTATTGCTTTTATCGGAAAGCAACAAAGGAAATATACTTCACCTACGTAGGCTTAATTTTTAGTTCTTAATTCTCAATTCTGAATTAAAGGCAGTATCTTTGTAAAAAAATACCAAAAAAACATGCGTAAAGTAAAGGTAGGTCTTGTACAGATGTCGTGTTCTGCAGATGTCGAGGCCAACAAACAAAAAGCAATTAAAGGAATAAAAGAAGCTGCTGCTAAGGGAGCTAACATAGTTTGTTTACAAGAATTGTTTACCTCATTATACTTCTGTGATGTAGAAGACCACGCTAATTTTAATCTTGCAGAGGCTATTCCAGGTCCAACAACTGAGTCATTATCAGCAGTTGCTAAAGAGCATAATGTGGTAATTATTGCGTCCCTGTTTGAAAAAAGAGCTGCTGGACTATATCATAATACAACTGCGGTGCTTGATGCTGATGGTAAATATTTAGGAAAATATCGTAAAATGCATATTCCAGATGACCCAGGTTATTATGAGAAATTTTACTTTACTCCAGGAGATGCTTCAAAAGATGATTTAGGTTATAAAATTTTTGAAACAAAATATGGCAAATTGGGTGTACTCATTTGCTGGGACCAATGGTATCCTGAAGCTGCTCGTATTACAGCTTTGATGGGGGCAGAAATTTTATTTTACCCAACTGCAATTGGCTGGGATACCAATGAAAAAGATGAAGCTACCAATAAAGAGCAATATAATGCTTGGCAAACAATTCAACGTAGTCATGCAATAGCTAATGGTGTACATGTGGTTTCTGTGAATAGAGTAGGGAGGGAAGCCGACCAACAATTTTGGGGTGGAAGTTTCGTTGCAAACCCATTTGGTAGTTTATTATATTTGGCTTCTCATGAACAAGAAGAAGTTCACGTACAGGAAATTGATTTAGATCTCTCAGAAAAATATCGTACAACATGGCCTTATCTGCGTGATAGAAGAGTAGATAGTTATGGACCAATTCTGAAAAGATTTATTGATTAGTACTCGCTTCAATTTTTCGACAAACCATCGTTTTATATTTTTTTATAATTATAATTAATCGCATAAAGTGCTTACAGTTAGTAATTTATCGTTTTATTTTGGCGGAAGAGCCATTTTTGAAGGAGCCAATTTACAAATAAAACCTAAAGATAAAATTGGTTTGATAGGTTTGAATGGGATGGGAAAATCGACACTTTTGCGTTTGATTGTGGGTGAATATCAGCCCGATGCTGGAAGTATTTCTAAGGCAGGAGATTGTACGATTGGTTTTTTAAATCAAGACTTACTTTCGTATCAGACCGAAGATTCTATTTTGGCTGTAGCTTTACAAGCTTTCGAGCGTGAAAACTTCCTTCAAAAAGAAATTGATAAAGTATTGCACGAAATGGAAGTAAATTATAAAGATGAGTTGGTTGAAAAACTTGGTCATTTGCAAGATGAATTTACACATTTAGGCGGCTATGGAATTCAATCAAAAGCAGAGGAAATTTTAGAGGGTTTGGGTTTTAAAACGGAGGAATTGCACAAACCATTGAAACAATTTTCGGGTGGATGGCGTATGCGTGTAATGCTTGCAAAATTGCTTTTACAAAAGCCTTCGTTATTACTACTTGATGAACCCACCAACCACTTGGATTTGCCTTCAATTCAGTGGGTTGAGAAATACATTCAGAATTATGAAAACTCAGTTGTAGTAGTTTCACACGACCGTGAGTTTTTAGATAACGTTTGTGGAACTACCGTTGAAGTCTCGCAAGCCAAACTTTGGTCATATCCCGGAAATTATTCGTTTTACGTAGAAGAAAAAGCATTAAGAAACGAAATTCAGAGAGGAGCTTACGAAAATCAACAGGCACAAATTCGTCAAACCGAACGCTTTATCGAGCGATTCAAAGCTAAAGCTACCAAAGCTCGCCAAGTGCAGTCGAGAGTAAAGGCCTTGAATCGTATGGAGTTAATTGATGATGTGATTGATGCGTCGGCGAAAGTTCACTTTAAATTTAAGTTTGGCGTAAATCCTGGTAGAAATGTATTTTCCCTAGAAAATGTGAGTAAATCCTACGGTGATAAGGTAATTCTCAAAAATACTACTACTGCCATTGAAAGAGGGGATAAGATTGCCTTAATTGGTGCCAATGGTAAAGGTAAATCTACATTATTAAGAATTATTGCAGGAACCGAAAGTGTAGAAGGTGAACGCAAGTTAGGGCATAATGTCAATTTTTCATTTTATGCACAGCATCAGCTTGAATCATTGCACGTAGATGAAACACTTCTTGATGAATTAAAATACGCAGACGGTGGCAAAACTGAAACAGAATTACGCTCTGTTTTGGGTTGCTTTTTATTCAATGGTGAAGATGTTTTTAAGAAAATTAAAGTGCTTTCTGGAGGTGAAAAATCAAGGGTTGCTTTGGCAAAAGTGTTAATTTCTGAAGCAAATTTTCTTTTGCTTGATGAGCCTACCAACCACTTGGATATGCAATCGGTAAACATTCTCATTCAAGCCTTAGAACAATACGAAGGTACTTATGTAGTTGTCTCGCACGACCGCCATTTTGTGAGCCAAGTAGCCAATAAGATTTGGTATATTGAAGATTATGAAATCAAAGAATATCCGGGTACTTATGATGAGTTTGAGGAATGGTATGAAGAAAATCGAAAATCGCTGGCTTCAACTCCTCCTGCACCATCAATCGAAACTGTTACAAAAAAAGTAGGGGCTTCGGCACCTATAAAAACTTCCTTAAGCTCGAATGCGATTAAAAAGTTAGAACGAGAAATTGCAGAAGTTGAAGCTAAAATTACAGATTTAGAGAATAAAAAGGTAGCTTTTGAAGCAAAACTAGCTGACCCTGAAATATATAAAGACCCCCAAGTTTTACAAAAAACTAATAATGATTACGAAGCACTAAAAGTTGAGCTTCAAAAAGCTAATGACTTGTGGGAAATAAAAATGATGGAATTAGAGGCATAAAAAAAGGAGCGAATTTGATTCGCTCCTTTTCAGTTTTATTTTTTCTCAGGAAGTAAAATAAATTTTGCTATATTATCTGTACAAAACTGATTTGCTGCTTTTTGAATACTTCCAACACTGATTTTATCAATTAATTGGCTTTGAAAACGATTAATAAAATTCAAATCTTCACCATCTGAATATTGGTCGAGTAGGTAAGAATTCCAAAATCCATTTTCTTTTACTTGAAGTTCTACTTCTCTTTTTTCTTCCGCAATTACTTTTTCTACATCAACTTTCTCTGGGCCATTTGCTTTAATTTTTGCTATTTCATCCAATGTTATTTTTACTAATTTATCGACATTGGCAGGTGAACAACCAAATGAAATCGTTAGATTGTAGGTCGATTTTGGCAGTTTTTCGTAAGAAGCACGAATACTAGGCGTATAAACTCCTCCTGCTTCCTCACGAAGTTTTTCGGTAAGCTTAATATCTAAAACTTCTGATAATGCATCAAGATTTATCAACTCTTCCTCAGAATAACCAAAATCACCGTTAAATTGTAAGCTAACACGTGCTTTATCTTCCAAACCTTTATAGACATTCTTCTCAATTTTACCTTTTACTTTACTAATTCCTAAATCCTTGAAAGTTTCTTGTCGTTTTGTAGAAGGTAAGCCACCAATGTATTTTTCGATAAGTGGTTTAATTTTTTCAATTTCAAAAGTACCAACAAAAACAAAGGTAAAATCGCTAAAATCAGCAAAACGCTCTTTGAAAATTTCAAAAGCACGGTCAACATTTGCTTTATCAATGTCTTCTGGCTTAGTTGGTTGACGACGGAAATGATTTTGGTAAAGTACAGTTGTTACCGTATCACTAAAAACTTTTTCAGGAGTAAGTGTTTTAGCCGCATTCGCCAATAATTCTTTCTCATTTTTTAAGAAGTTTTTGATTACTTCATCATCTCTTCTTGGTTGAGTTACGTAGGCATACATGAGTTGTAAGGCGGTTTCTAAGTCTTTTGGACTTGTACTTCCTCCAATTCCCTCAGAAATTTCACCAATGTAAGTATAAACTTGTGCAACTTTACCTGCTAAGGCTTTATCTAATTGAACATCTGATAATTTACTTACACCGCCCTGTGAAACTAAAGTTGAGGCTAATTCAGCTGAAATATAATCTGCATCGCTGTAAAGTGAAGTACCTCCCTTGCTTGTGGCTGAAAACAATATTTGGTCATTTTTGAAATTAGTTGGTTTCAAGGCAACTTTTACGCCATTTCCTAAGACAAGTTCTGTCACACCAATTTCTGGTATTTGTTTTTCGGAAATCACTTTAGTACCAACTGGAATTTTTTCTAAGATTGGAGTTAAAGCAATATCATCTTCGTATGGTTTCAAATCAGGATTCACATAACTAACTAATTCCTTGATTTTTGCTTCGTTTGGTAATTTATCTTTGTCTTTTTCAGAACCAACCACCATTGCCACACGATTATCTTCTTTCATTACTTTATTTGAAATAGCATTTACTTCATCTATTGTAATGCCATCGAGTTGGGCTTTGGTAAATTCATATCTAAAGTCGGCATTGGTGTAGGCTGTTCCTTGTAAATAGTTTTGCACTAATCCTCCAACAAAAGCTGCCGATTTTGTTTTATCTTTTTCTTTAAATCCTTTTTCTACGCCAGTAAAGTAGTCTTTTTTAGCTCTTTCGAGTTCTCCTTTAGTAAACCCAAATTTTTTAATTCGATTTTGTTCATCAATAACTGATTTGATGGCGGCTTCGAGGCCATCTGCATTTTTAGGTAAAACAATGGTCTGAAAAGCATCTAATCCACCTAAAAATGACCCATAATTCATAATTGCAACTACAAACGGTGCATTGGGCTTCTTCGAAAGTTCTTGTAAACGATTACTTATTAATTGGTTGTAAAGAGCCTCGGCTATGTCAGTGCGATAATCTGACTGTGTTTTTGTTTTTTCTTTCGGCAAACGAGTAAACATTTGGAAAGTATTTTGAGGAATCTCTTTATCTAATATTACCGCTGTCTGAGTGCCAGTTGTAGCAGGAATTTCATATTGAATTCTTTTTGGAGCGTTTTTAGGCATTTTTATTGCCGAAAATTTCTCCTTAATCAAATTTTCTACATTTTCTGCATCAAAATCTCCAACTGCAATAACTGCCATCAAATCTGGGCGATACCAATCTTTGTAAAATTTGATGATTTCTTCTGGTTTGAAGTTTTGAATAATATCTGTTTTGCCAATTGGTATTCTATTGGCATATCTTGAATTATTAAATAAAATTGGAAGTACTTTTTGCTGGATACGGGCTTGTGCATTTTTTCCTCTTGCTCTTTCTTCTTCTAAAATAATGCCTCTCTCTTTGTTAATTTCAGCGGTATCAAGCGTAGCGTAGTTCGACCAGTCTGCTAAGATTTGAAAAGCCCTTTCAAATAATTTTACTGAATCGGTTGGAACTTGAAGTTGATAAATCGTTTCATCAAAGCTTGTACTTGCATTCAAATCAGCACCGAATTTCATGCCTGATTTTTGAAGAAAATTAACGAGGTCATTTTTAGGAAATTCTTTGGTTCCATTAAAATTCATGTGTTCCATGAAGTGAGCCAAACCTTGTTGGGCATCGGTTTCTAGTATCGAACCAGCATTAACAACTAAACGTAGTTCCATTCGGTTCTTTGGCTCGGCGTTTTTTAAAATATAGTACTTGAATCCATTTTTTAAGGTGCCTACTTTTACCGCTGGGTTATTAGGAATCGGGACATTGAGTTTTTGTGCAAATGCGTGTGTCGAAACAGCAATTATTAAAACTAGGTGGATGAGTTTTTTCATGAATAAAAGGTTTGTTTTGCGTTTGTTAAAACTTTTAGTGAAATGAAAATGTTTGGTAAATAATAATAACGTGCTATTTACAAAAAAATATTAATTTATGACAGAAAGAACTATCCCCAGTAGGCTATTATCATATTTTATTCGAGGATTATTGTTTGTTGCCCCAATTGGATTTACTATATATATCCTTTTAGGAGCCTTTGACTTTGTAGATAATATTATTCGAATTAGGATTCCAACTGGAGATCCCAATCGAGACTTAATAATTCCGGGCTTGGGTTCAATGATAATTGTGCTTGGAACCATGGTGATTGGTTTTACATTCTCGGTTTTATTGCCTCAAACAATACAAAACATTATAGAAAATGCAATTGGTCATCTTCCCTTAGTTAGAATTTTTTATTTTGCTTTCAAAGATTTAATCTCTGCCTTTGTTGGTGATAAACGGAAATTTACACAGGCAGCCATCGTACAAATAAATAAAGAGACAGGTGTTCATAAAATTGGTTTCATTACACAAAATGATTTGAGTAATTTAGGCGTTAATAATCTAATAGCTGTTTATTTTCCGCATAGTTATGCTTTTTCGGGAGAACTTGTGTTAGTGCCCAAAGAAAACGTCCAGATGCTTGATATGCCAAGTGCTGAAGTAATGAAGTTAATTGTTTCAGGTGGGGTTTCAATCAAAGAATAATGAGCGGTAATTATTAAAGTGGTATTTTTCTCTCCCTAAACTATAGCCAAATGAGGTCGCTCTTTCTGAAATATTTACCTGTATTATTGCTATGCTGCGTGAATTTTGTGTCAAAATCTCAAGATTTTCACCAGCGACAAGCACCAACAGTTGAAGAACTCATTCTAAAAAAAGACCCTAATCTTGGCTATGCATTATTTAACAAGGAAAATTACATTGTTGTAGAAAACCTTCGAACAAGTAGTAGAAAAAAGGTTTTTATTGGAGAAGTCTTTCGATTTCGCACAAAGGATGGAATTTTATTTGAGAATGAAATTCATGAAGTTAAAGATTCTACTTTTGTTGTACAGGTATTTAACGAAACACGAAATCGTTTTGAATACGCAGAAATAAAGCTTGATGAAATAAGAAAAATCTATAAAAGACCTAAACGTGAGCTAAGTGTTGGATGGGCGACGTTATCTCCTTTTGGATATTTAGTTTTTGAATGGGCTGCGTGGGGCGTATCTCCTTTAAAAAATGAAAAATGGCCAATTGCTTTGGCACTAGCAGTAGCTCAACCAGTATTTACAGTAGTTTCTAACCAGTTTCGTGGAAGAAAAGTTACAGAAAATTATAGAGTTCGAATTTTGAAATCATTTTAGTTTCAAAGAATATGACAATTCTACTGTAAATCTATATATTTATTATAAATTTCATTTTTAG
>NZ_LXHX01000004.1:0-6481 GCF_001649495.1 Emticicia sp. MM
AGATTGGATTTCCAGAAGTGGTTTTTGGGGTTTGGGCGGTGAGGGATTGGGTGAAAGAAAACGTGAGCAAAAAAGCAAGCGTAAATTTTACTATTGAATTCATTAGTTTTGGTAGATTGGTTAAATTTAAAATGGAAGGTTAAATTTAGGTATGATTCAACTCTTGTTTAACATGGATTGACGTTTTTTTGAAAACAATTTGGAAATATTATTTTTATTGACAATTTTTGTCCAAAATATAAAATCCAAAAATTATGGATGCTATAAAAAAGACGTTTGGCGAAATAATACGGCAGCACCGTGAGCAGCAAAATTTACCTTTGCGGAAGGTAGCGGCTTACCTTGATATTGATACCAGTACGCTCGCCAAATTTGAGAAAAACCTCCGCCATCCCAACCGTGAGCATATCACGAAATTGGCCGAGCTGTTTACTTTAGATGAACAAGAACTCTTGGTGCTGTATCTCTCCGACCGAGTGGCCTACGACCTCGTTGGCGAAACCAACTCTGAGCAAGTGCTAAGAGTTGCCGAAGAGAAAATTAAATACATACGCTCTAAAAATACCGTACAGGGGGAAATAAAATTTTAAATTATATGAAGAGAAATAACTGGACGAGAGAAGAGCTTTTGGTTGCCTTTAATTTATATTGTAAAATACCATTTTCACGCATTAACTATAAACAACCTGAGATTATTAATTTAGCTTCTAAAATTGGGAGAACTCCATCTGCTGTTGCATGGAAATTAGTTAATTTCGCCAGTTTTGACCCAAGTTTGCAAAAGCGTGGTGTTAAAGGTGCAAGTAATTCAAGTAAATTGGATAAAGAAATATTTTATCAATTTTATGAAAATTGGGACGAGATGCTTTTCGAAAGTGAACTTTTATTAACTCAATATGAAGAAACTACAATAGAAAAAAAATATGATTCTATTTTAATTGATTTATCAGACAAGAAAGGTGAAGTTAAGATTCGAGAAGTAAAAATACGTGTAAATCAGAATTTATTCAGACAACTTATTCTCTCAATTTATCAGAAAAAATGTGCGATTTCGGGTATTGATATTTCAGAAATGTTAATAGCAGGTCATATTTTACCTTGGGCTGAATATGAAAATGAAAGACTCAATCCCGAAAATGGTATTTGCCTCTCCTCAATATATGACAAAGCTTTTGAAAAAGGTTTTATTGGAATTGATGAAAACTATAAAATTTTGATTTCTTCGGAACTCAAAGGAAATATAAAAAAGGAATACTATCAACCATTTTTTGGACGATTTGAGGGCAAAACTATAAACTTACCCGATCGATTTCTTCCAAGTAAAGAATTTTTACGTAAACATTTAGAGTCAAAAAATTTTAAATAAACCTTTAGGGATTTTCATTTGGTGTAAAAAAATCAAGACCTTTTGAGTATAGTTTTGCTAATTCTAAAAGTAATAAAAACTCAACTCTTCGCTGCCCATTCTCAATTTTCGATATTTCACTTTGAGATATAATTTCAGTCTTAGCTACTTCTTGTTGAGACAGGCCTGCATTTTCACGTGCTTCTATCAATCTTGCTGATAAAAATTTTCTTTGCTCTGTATAAATAGTTTTTTTCATAAATAATTATTCCATTTTGCAATAATTATTTATAAGTTTGCATTATGCCAAAATGGAATAATCTTCGAATCTTAAATTTTAACTTATTATGAACCACAAAAATGTAATTGTAACCAAAAATCTGGCTATTTATGAGCCTTTAACAGGTAAAATAATTGAGAAAAAAATAATTGAGAAAAAAATAATTGAAAGTTTTACTTTTAATATCTATCGTGACACTAAAGACTATGAAGCATTATTGACTTATGCGATGTTTCAAAATATCAATCTCATAAATGAGATTTCAGAAGGTGGTATATCTTTGGGAAAGTCTTATTTAGTTGAGTTATTCAAATTTGATATAGATGCTAATGCGAACAAAATAAAAATACAATTAACGAATGAATTTGGAAAAACAAAGTTTTATTCGTTAGCGGCTTTTAGATTGTTGGATATAGAAACAGGGCGAACTAAGTTTTGGAAAAACTGAAAGGCTTTTTGGAATTTAATAAAATTGTGGTAATTTAGAATATTATAATCATTTCATCATTCTATATGAAAACCTTATCGGTTGAAGTACCCAATGGCATTTATGCAGTGTATATGAATGCCCCAGAAGAGCAGAAGCGTGCGGCTGAACTCGAAGTCAGTAATCTGCTGAAAATATTATTTAGTAAAAAGTTGAAACAAGCATACTTTGAAAGTGCCGATGTACTCCGAAGCGAAGCCCAAGAAAATGGCTTGACTGACGATATTGTGAATAATATTTTAGCCGAAATAGATAGTGAGCGAACAGCGGAAGTTTATCATTGATACAAATACCTTACTGAGTGCAGTCTTATCGGGTACTACAACTGCCTTAGCCCACCAAAAAGCTCTGCAAATAGGTGTACTACTTGCTTCTGATGAAACTTTTGCCGAGTTATCTGACGTGCTTTTTCGGAGTAAGTTTGATAAATACTTGTCTGATGAAAAGCGTTGGCAATGGTTATCTAATTTTCGAAAAATGGCTCTGTGGGTTGATGTAAAAAATCATGTAAATGATTGTCGAGACCCCAAAGACAATAAGTTCCTTTCGCTTGCATTAGCCGCTAATGCCACGCTTATCATAAGTGGCGACCAAGATTTATTGACCTTACATCCTTATAAAAATATACCGATTATTACCGCAAGGCAATTTATAGATGATTATCCTTTTTGAAGAATATCATTACGAAATCTCACAACTTGAGCCGATTCTGAGCGAACGCTATTATTTGCCTTTGGCTGATGGTTTTCGTTGCAAAATCAACTACGTGGGTTATTATTTTGATGCCAGCCGCCAAGCCCAACCAGTGATGATTTTACCCAAAGTTTTTCTTGATGATTCGGGAAAAGTATTTGGTAATTTCGACCCTACCGATTTTTTAGATTTAGCCACCAACGAAAAAACACGCAATGCTCTGAAAGCAGAAAATAAACTTGGTTTTCTGTACGAGATGAATACTTGGCTGTTTTTATCAATCAAAAAGTTTAAAGAACGCAATACTCAGAGCAGCATCAGCAAAACCTCTGACCTTGCTCAAGTGGTTTCAAATATTGGTCAGCAGTCTATTTCCGAACTCGAAATCATGCGTAGTTTGATACGCTTCAACCAAGAGCATCAACAACTTTTTACGTTCATCAAGAAAACCAATAGTTCGCAAAACCACAAAACCGATTGGGCTAAAACCATCAGCCGCAAAACTGCCTATTTTAAGAATGGTTCGCCTCACTATCTCGATACGCTCAATAAACAAAAAACGGTTCATTATGATGAAGAATTGATTGTACTTTTTATGAGTGTGCTTCAATCATTCAACCAAAAATATTTTCTGAAAATACCAATCAATTCGCTCTATAAAACACTTTCGGTTGCAGAGTTTAAGAATTTCATCAATAATGGAACTCGCATACTCAAACGCATTAAATACAAGTATTTTAATGATAAATTGCTGAAATTGTGGCATTTGTTATACGTTTTTTGTGAGCGAAACGAAAAAATTAAAGCTCAAAAATCGTTTAAAGAAGTCTTGTTAGTTAGGGATTTTAATATCGTGTTTGAAGACATGATTGATAGTCTTTTGGCCGAAGAAAACCTACCCAAAGGCTTGAAAGAACAAGACGATGGCAAGATTTTAGACCACATATATGAGTATCAAGATTTACTGACTAATCAAGATACTATTTATCATATTGCAGACAGTAAATATTACGGAGCAAATGCCAAATTGAGCAAATATGACCGTGAAAAGCAATATACGTATGCCCAAAACGTGATTCAGTATAATATCAATTGGCTCAATTCGGGTGAAAACACTAAGCAAATTCGATACCGTGATGCACTCACCGAAGGCTATAACATCACACCTAATTTCTTCATTAGTGCCTTTGTGAATGATAACCTTGATTTTCGGAGTGATGGTTTAGATTTTAAAGAAAACTTCAAGCGTAATAAACATTTTATCAACAGACTTTTCGATAGAGATACCTTGATACTTCAAGCCTACAATATCAACTTTTTGTTTGTGGTAGCGGCTTATATTCAGAGTAGTGCAACACAAAAAGACCTCTTTAAGAAAAACACAAGAACGGTTTTTAGAAATAAACTGATTGCTTATTTGAATAAGAATTTTGAGTTAAAAAAAATCATTTCGGGTGATATTGAGCAATTTGTAGAACAGAATTTTAGAAAACTGCAAGGTAAAATCTATCGACCATCGGGTTGGGAAAATGAATTATTACTTGCTGTTGAAAAAGGAACTGATGCGTTTGGCGATTTGCAAAATTGCAAAATTGAATCTTACGATTTAAATATATAATAAAGCATTTTCTAATCTTTTTCCCTAATTTTGAACTCTTTATTTCAGAAAATACCTAACACTAACCAAGATTTTATGTTTAGAATTAATTTATTTCTTGTAATTATAACCGCAATAATGATGGCAGCATGTCAGAAAGATGGCATTTCGGGCACAGAAGATGAGCAAATCGAAAGCTATATTAAAAGTAAAAACTTAACAATCACTGAGAAAACCGCTTCAGGTTTACGTTTTATATTAACTACTCCAAATACTGCTGGTGCAAAATTAGCAACAGGACAAACGGTTTCGGTAAGATACGCGGGTCGTTTGCTTTCTGATAAGCAATTTGATGCAGGTACGTTTAGTTTCAGATTGGGTGTAGGGCAGGTAGTACCGGGCTTCGATGAGGGCATCGCCAAACTAAAAGTTGGTGAGAAAGGCACAATTATTTTCCCATCTTCTTTGGGGTATGGTTCGGCAGGTGCAGGGTCATCCATTCCAGGAAACTCACCTTTGATTTTTGATATTGAAATCCTTTCGGCCAGATAACCCCCAGCCGCAGCGGCGGACGGCCCCTAAAAGAGAGTAAAATTTAAGCACAAAAATAGGTCTGTACAATTCTGTGCAGACCTATTTTTGTTTAAAACTGATAGTTATCTATTACTTTTTATAAGCAATTCGGTAAATAGTTCCGCCTAAATCGTCGCTCACGTATAAGGCTCCATCGGGGCCTTGGGCCAATCCGCAAGGGCGATGCTGAATTGGGCCAGTAGGTTTCACGAGGTCAGTTCCAGCAAAACCATCAGCAAAAATTTCCCATTTACCCGAAGGTTTATTGCCCACAAATGGCACAAAAGCCACCAAATATCCTTTCTTTAATTCAGGAGATTGTCCGTGAAAAGCAATAAATGCTCCATTTCGGTATTTCGCAGGAAACATCGTGCCAGTATAAAAAAGTAAATCATTTGGCCCTAAGTGAGCAGGAAAAGCCACCGTTGGATTGATTGCTTTTTCGCCACCTGTTTTTTTGCCATCGCCACCGTACTCAGGAGCAACAATTTTCTTTTTCTGAAATTGGTCATAATAGATATATGGCCAGCCTGCATCATCTCCTTGGTGAAGTTCGTAAAGTGTTTCGGCTGGAAGCTCGGCACTTTGTTGTGGCGTATAATATTGCGGATAAAAATCATGGAATTGTCCACGACCATGTACGGTTGCAAAAAGCGTGTTTGTTTTGGAATTCCAAGCAGTTCCAACCGCATTTTTTAGTCCAGTTGCATAGCGAATGCCATCGGCATAAGTCTGATTCAATTTTTGAGCATTGAATTTCCAAATTCCACCCGCCGAATCTAAAATCGAACATGGCATAATACCTTTGCCCGAACCTTTTTCACGGCAAGGGTCATTATACGAACCCACCGTAACATAAATATTATTAGCATTATCAAGCACAAAGGGTTTGGCATTATCTCGGCCTTTATCTACCAATCCATCAACTATTTTTTCTGGATTTTCGGTGTCTATCACCTCTTCTTTTTCATTGAGCTTGTAGCGAAGCACGCCAGTATTCGAAGAGGCGTAAAGAAATCCATTTTTGATGGTGATACCGGTTCCTGGGTAATTTGAAAAATATTTTGTTTCATCAATGACACCATCTTTATTAGTATCTCTTAATAAACAAATGCCTTTTCCATCTTTAAGTTTAGATAATTTAGCGTAAACATCGCCATTTTTTGAAACAGTAATGTGTCGAGTTGCTCCTAAATCAGAGCCTAGAACTGTAGCTGAAAAACCCGCAGGAAGTTTGATGCCTTCGGCGGGTACAGCCTTACTCGGTGGGTCGATATGATTACGAAAAGCAAAAAATGTGGTTGAGGTTGAAAAAATGGCCAAAGCATAGGCCGAACGAATCAATGTTTTTTTCATGAATATTGAATTAGAAATAGATGGTTGGGTTTTTTGAATATTGCTTAGATTGTAAAAATAATATTTTTTAAAGTTTTTTTTATATAAATAACTTTTTTTTTATTCTTTCTACTTATATTTACTAAAATTTTTTAAAAACTATTTTTTCCT